>DATKWZ010000020.1 GCA_035529315.1 Anaerolineae bacterium | reverse complement strand
TGTGGCCAAGTTGATTCGTGGGCCCATAGCTCAGCTGGAAGAGCCACCGGCTCATAACCGGTCGGTCCCTGGTTCGAACCCAGGTGGGCCCATACATCTGTTTTGATCAAGGCGTGGGGATGAGTAACCACGCCTTTTTTTACTATAAGTTGTTTTGCTAAAATCATGGGTTGCACTTCCTGTCAGGTTTGTCTGTTGATCTTGAATTGCAACCAGATCTTACGACATTTATGCCAGCAATAATAGCCGATATTATTAAGATAATGGAAGACATAGCCCCATCCTATCTTGCCGAAGAATGGGACAATGTCGGGCTACAGGTCGGGCAAAAGGACTGGCCTGTACGAACTGTACGGATTGCTTTGGATCCTCTCCCAAATGTTGTGGCTGCTGCCTGCAGAGAGAGGGTTGATCTTTTAATTACGCATCATCCGTTGATATTCAAGCCTTTAGGTTCTATTGACTTCAGCACTCCGGTTGGGGCGATAATAAATATGGCGTCCAAGCACAAAATGGCCATATTTTCTGCACATACTAATCTTGACAATGTAACAGATGGTTTAAATGATATTCTTGCTCGCACGATTGGTCTTAAAAATCTGGAAGTACTCGGGGAACCCATTGAGCCGGAATATTATAAACTCGTCATATATCTGCCTGTTGAATATGAACAGAAGGTTTTAACCTCCCTTTTTGAGACAAAGGCAGGGAGAATAGGCGCATATACATCCTGTTCTTTCCGAAATAATGGCAGGGCAACCTTCAGGCCGGGTTCTTTGTCAAAGCCTTTTATTGGAAAACCGGATGATATGTCTCATGCGGATGAGATCAGGCTGGAAACCGTTGTGCAAAAGGATGATCTGGAGAACGTTATTGAGCATTTGAGGGCAAATCATCCTTATGAAACCATGGCGTATGATGTTTATAAGCTGCAGCCGTCTGATAGCATTTTGGCTGGAAGGCAGCAGGGTCTTGGCAGGATTGGAGATCTCGCAGGGGAGACTAAACTTTTACCCTTTGCCTTGGAAATTAAGAAAAAACTACGCCTTGATTTTGTTAAAATCGCAGGAAACCCTGATCTGCCTGTAAAGAAAGCTGCTTTATGCACGGGGAGCGGTTCAAGTCTGATAAATAATTTTTTTGCATCCAGTGCTCAGGTATAT
Organism: Anaerolineae bacterium; assembly: GCA_035529315.1. Lineage (NCBI taxonomy): Bacteria > Bacillati > Chloroflexota > Anaerolineae > Anaerolineae bacterium. Next base: position 28,456 of record DATKWZ010000020.1, on the reverse strand, counting down.
ATTAGCGGGGATTTTCGGTATCATGATGCAAGAGCTGCAGAAGCAGCAAATTTAGGTATTATCGATATCGGCCATTTTGCGTCAGAGCATTTAATTATTGAAGTACTTGCCAAGAGGCTCAGAGAGATTATATTTAAAAATAGAATTGATGTTAAGGTTGAGGCGTGCGAGTCTGAAATCGATCCGTTTGTTATTTTATAAGGGATGAGCGGTTTTATTATTAATGACTAATGACAAGTGACTAATGACTAATATGAAAGAACAGATAGATATTCTGGTAAAACTGCAAAAAATAGAAATAGAATCAGGCGATATTCAATCAAAGTTAAGCAGCGTTTCTGAAAAACTTGATTCTTTTGATGCCGGACTCAAGGAGTTTGAACAGTCTATGGTTGATAAAAAGTCTTTGCTCAATGATTTGAGCAAAAAATATCGTTCCTATGATTCTGTCGTTCAGACGAATCTTGCCATGGTCAAAAAGAGTCAGGAAAAACTTGGAGCTGTTAAGACAAACAGGGAATACCAGGCCTTATTAAAGGAAATTGAAGAATTAAAGACAAAAAACTCTCAAGCAGAGGATGAGATGCTGTTATGTCTGGATCTTATGGATGAAACAGAAAAAGACATTTGTGTAAAAAAAGAGGAATATTCAAAGTTAAAAGAAAGAGTAAGTAGTGATAAAGAGACTATAATGCAGGAAGTGGAGCACGGAAAAGAAAGGCTTGCCAAGCTTAAGGCCGAATGGGACAGCATCTCAAGTAGAGTAAGGCCTGAATTGTTGGGGAAATATATGATGGTAAGCCAACGGGTTAAAGGGGCGGCAATAGCCCCTGTTAAAAAATCCGTATGCAATGGATGCAACATGAATCTTCCTCCGCAAATGTATAATGAGCTTCAGCGTTGTGACAGTTTGAAATTTTGCCCTAACTGTCAAAGAATTATTTACTGGGAACAATCATAGAAATCGGTCGGAGCAGTTTAGACGATCGCTGAATCATTTTTTTGATTCAGAGGAAAGTCCGAACACTGCAGGGCAGGGTGCTCCATAACATGGAGTCGCGGTGACGTGAAGGAAAGTGCAACAGAAAGTATACCGCCTGCCTTTTAATTTTCATTCCATGAGAATTAAAAGGCGGGTAAGGGTGAAAAGGTGCGGTAAGAGCGCACCAGTTTCCCGGGTGACCGTGGAAGCTCGGTAAACCCCACCCAGTGCAAGACCAAATAGGGGAGTGTTTGAGGATGGCCCGTCCAAGCTCCCGGGTAGGTCGCAAGAGATGCCTGGCAACAGGCATCCTTAGATGAATGATCGTTGCCTTGTCCGGGGTAACCTGAACAGGGTACAGGATTCGGCTTATAAGCCGCTCCGGCCGTTTTTTTTCCGAGTCTATAAGTCCTTAAGGGAAGCAAAAAAACAACTATTATAAAAACACGAAATATTGAACCGCAATAGCGAGCGCATTCCCCGTAGCTTGCTGCTGGGTTCTTCAAAACCCGAAAAAGAAAGTTAGCAACTTAATTTTCAGGTCTTATTTCGTGTTTTAGTACTTTCGTATTTTCGTGATTAATTTTAAGTAGTTTATTAATTATTTTCATGGTGAAGAACATGCTGCATATTGAAGAGCTTAGAGTAGAAGTAGGCGGAAAAACAATACTGAAAAATGTTAACATGGAAATCCCTGAAGGGGAAACCCACATACTTTTCGGGCCAAATGGATCAGGCAAGACCAGCCTGATGATGACCTTAATGGGGTTTTCCGGCTATAATGTGACACATGGGAAGATTACGTTCAAAGGGGAAGACATTACCTATATGCCCATTTACGAGCGTGCCCGCCTTGGCATAGGCGTATCCTTCCAGAGGCCTCCAACTATTAGAGGTTTAAAGACAAGGTCGATTGTTGAAATCAGCGCCGGCAATCGGTCTGTTGATGTTGATGAACTGGCAAAACAGCTTAATTTTTCCGATTTTCTTGACAGGGATGTAAACCATAACTTTTCAGGAGGCGAAATAAAGCGTTCCGAACTCCTTCAGCTTACAGCGCAGCAGCCTGACCTTGTTCTTCTGGATGAACCGGAATCAGGGGTAGATCTTGAAAGCATCGTCCTTATCGGCGATACAATCAATTTGCTTTTACGCAGGGGAATTAAACATCCAAGAGAAAAACATCATAAAGAAATGGTCGAGGATCGGAGTAAATCCGCCCTTGTTATTACCCATACAGGCAATATACTTAATTATATAACGGCTGACAATGGCCAGGTTCTTTATAACGGAGTCATGTGCTGCTCAAGAAATGCAAGAGAAATTTTAAAATGGATAAGAGAATACGGCTATAAGGAGTGCGTCAGATGTACACAATAGATGATGCTGAAGATATTGAGCTTAATCTTAACAACTACAAGGTTGATGCCAAAGACCATGCATATATTGAAAATTTGTCGCAAATTGGATCAACAGATGCAAGCCAGATGTTAGATGTTGGTGTGGATACTGATGAAAATGATCGTGTCGGCAGCTTCATACAGAAAGACAAATCTGTAATACACTGCAAAACCATGCAGGACGGTATTGAGGTTATGAGCATATCTCAGGCTCAGGAAAAACATGGGTGGCTTTCCGATTATATGTGGAAAAATATATCTCCGGATATGGACAAATTTACATCCCAGGCAAAGAAAAAACCTCATGAAGGGTACTTTATACGTGCCCTTCCAGGCGTTAAGACAGAGCATCCGGTACAGTCATGCCTTTATATTGCTAAAGAAGGATTTTCGCAAAATGTTCACAATATTGTGATCGCTGAAGAAGGTTCGGAACTCCATATTATTACAGGGTGCGCAACAGCGCCACATCTGGTTTCAGGGCTGCACGTAGGCGTTTCGGAATTTTATGTCAAAAAAGGGGCAAAACTTATATTTACCATGATTCATGACTGGGGTGAAAAGATAAATGTACGGCCCAGAACCGCGATCGAGGTGGAAGAAAACGGGCTTATTATTTCAAACTATATATCATTAAGACCTGTGGGGTCACTCCAGATGTTTCCCACAACATACTTGAACGGGAAAGGCGCTGTCGCGCGTTTTAACAGCGTTCTGGTGGCGAATAAGGGTGATTTTCTGGATGTGGGCTCGCGAGTAGTGCTTAATGCTCCTGACACGCGCGCGGAAATAATATCTCGCGCAATTACATACGGAGGATCAATTATCGCCCGCGGCGACCTGGTCGGCAAGGTTCCCGGCATTAAGGCACACCTTGAATGCAAGGGTTTAATATTAAAAGATGGGCTTATGCACGCCATACCTGAGCTCCGGGCATATGTTCCAGGTGTTGAGATGTCTCACGAGGCTGCGGTAGGCAAAATTGATCAGCGTGAAATAGAATATCTCATGGCAAGGGGCATTGATGAGGATGAGGCAATATCAACCATTGTTCGCGGGTTTTTAAATGTGGATATAGAAGGATTGCCGCCAGGTCTCAAAAACAAGCTTGACAAGATTATCTCCAAAACCCAGAAAGACATGCTATAGAAACAGAGTTAAGTTATATGCAACAAGCTGATTTTGATAGCACTTTTGCTGAAAAGGTGCGGATATTTTCTCATGATTATCTGAAGTGTTTCAAATATATTTCCGGTTTTGATTCGCACAAGCATGGTTTTACAAAAAGGCTTTATTCAACGCTGATATCTACTTCCCAGCTTTTAGAGGACTTTCTCGATTTTCACGGAGCAAAAAACAACAGCGACTGGTATTTTTACAGAGAGCTTACAGCGGCTGTCAGACATTTGAGCCTGGCTGGTTACTCATATCAACATTTATCAAACAGGCTTGTATTTTATGACCTTGTGGACACAGAGGGTTTTGAAAAACAAGGTGAAATTACATTTGATTTTTTGAAAAGCTCTATTATAAAAATGGCGCCTGTTATACTTGATGAAGCAAGATGCCTTAATATCCCCATTCCTGATGAAACTTTTAACCCCGCCTATTTCCCGACTATTCCGACCGGTAAGATGCTCGATTATAATATTGACGATAAGGATAAAGATCAGCAGAAGAAACATATAGTTAAAATTGCCAGTAAATTTTTGAGTATTGCAAAAGACTTTGACCGGTTGGGTTTTTATGAACCATACAGTATGGAAGAAATATCGACCATTGTGCCGGACAAGGTTAACGAGGTTGAGATTAGATACTTTGAGATGCTTGTGCACAACCTTCAATCTTCATTTGATACATATGTGATACATGGAGGATTCAGGTTCGGCAACAGGAGGCTTAAGCAGCTCCGCGGCTATATTTCAATTACATTCCATCTTCTTCAGATGATCGGCAGGCTTCTCCATTTTTATGAAAGACACTTGTATGAAGCTGGATACAAAAATATTTACAAAAAGGTTCAAGACCGACTATTTTCCATTATCGATACTTCAGTTATGCTTGACCGTATTATTAATTACGGCCTGTATTATGCTTGCCACTTTCTGATGACCGGCAAAGCTTTGGCGCGGGATATACTGAATGAGAATATAGAGCGTTCTTACATTACTGTCGGCATTCCAATAAAACTTGGTTTTCACAGCAGGCCAAGTCTTCTTGTTGCCAAAATTGTTCAGCATTACGGGGGGCAGGTAGAACTATGTGTAAAATCGGACAGGTTCGATGCCAGCAGTGTGCTTGACATACAATGGGCCGGCGGTAAAATACAGAATGAAAATATCAAAAAGGTTACATTCGAAGGGGATATCCGTGCCTTAAAGGATATAGAAATGCTTGCCAGCGTCAATTACGGTGAGGATACAATGGGGAAAGGGGTTCCGCTGCCTGAAGGATTGAATTATTTAAGATAAGGTAGAAACATGATCCCAGCAATTATTGTAGCTGCCGGTAAAGGCGTCAGGATGAATGATAAACTGCGCAAGCAGTATCTTTTGCTTGCGGGACGTCCGATTTTGGCTTATAGCCTGCTGGCTTTCGATGCATGTGATTTGATAGATCGCATCATTCTTGTTGTTCCCCCCAAAGATATTGATTATTGCCGGAAAAATATTGTTGCCCCTTTAAGGCTTTGCAAAAAGATCGATCTTGTGCCAGGTGGAGAGAAACGTCAGGATTCTGTATATAACGGTCTTATGGCAGTTGATAAAGATGCTGAGATAGTTGTTATCCATGATGGTGTGCGACCCTTTGTTTCTCAGGAGCAGGCAGCGGCATGCATAGCCGGCGCAAAAGAGTATGGAGCATGCATCCTCGGTATTCCCGCAGACGATACCTTAAAGCAGGTAAACACTTCCGGTTTTATATGCAATACACTTAAAAGAGATGATATATTGCTTGCACAGACCCCGCAGGCTTTTAAATATGACCTGATAATCAAAGCCCATGAAAATGCAAGGAGGGAAGGCTTTGCATGCACAGATGATGCATCTCTGGTAGAAAGACTCGGGGGAAATGTTAAAATAATTTACGGCAGCAGACGGAATATAAAAATCACAAACAGGGAAGATCTTGTTTTTGCAACAGCATTACTTTAATTGTATAGGAATTTCCATCAGAGCCCTTTGGCGGATAACTTTAGGCATTTTAGGCACTTTAGCTCACTTTAGGCACTCATATCCGCAGTACATATCTTGTTGGATCTGATACACCCGCCTTTTTAAAACCATGCTTTCTCAAGATGCAGCTATCACACTTTCCGCATGCCAGGTTTTCCGGAGAAGGATCATAGCAGCTATGTGTTAAGGAATAATCAACTCCAAGTTCAATCCCTTTTTTTATAATTTGGGCTTTGGTCATATTAATTAGCGGAACTCTTATCTTTATTTTTGTAAGCCCTTCCACTCCCGCCTTTGTGGCAAGATTTGCCATTTGTTCAAAGGCTTTTATGTATTCAGGCCGGCAGTCGGGGTATCCGCTGTAGTCGATAGCGTTGACGCCGATAAATATATCGGATGAAAGAAGAACCTCTGCCAGAGCAAGGGCATAGGAGAGGAAGATTGTATTTCGCGCAGGCACATAAGTGACTGGGATCTGTTTTCCTATCTGCTTTATATCTTTTACCTTTGGCACATCAATGTTGTCGGTAAGGGCTGAAGCGCCGATAATTTTAAGATCCATGTTTATTACAAGATGCTTTGCAACATTAAAGGCATCCGCCACTTTTTTAGCTGCCTGCAGTTCAAAAGCGTGGCGCTGTCCATAGAAAAAAGTTAAACTATGTATTTCAAAGCCTTCATGCTTTGCAATGGCCAGAAGGGTCGTTGAATCAAGGCCTCCGCTTAACAGGACAACCGCTTTTTTTCTTGTAATCATAAACCCTCAATCTTTCATATGACTTTTTTCACCACGAAGCTCACGAAGACCACGAAAATAGAAGCATCCATAAACCCCTGAGCCCTAAACCCTATACCCCTCTTTGTTTATCAGGCCAGATTATTTTATGCACTTGAAGATGAAGCCTGATGTTCAGATTATCCTCAAGTATCCACTTTGCAAGCTTAGCACAGGTAATTTCCCCGGAAACAGGAGAAAACAGTATGTTCTTTTCAGCAAATTCAGGAGATATCAATTTTGTGATATCTTTGGCATACTCATAATCCTTACGGTTTCCGATCACAAATTTGACCTGGTCCTTTTGATTTAGCCTTTTAAGGTTTTCAAGATCATTCCTGTCACTTTCACCACTGGTCGGGCATTTAATATCCACGATTTTTACGCATCGTTTATCAACCATGCTTATATCAAACGTTCCGTTTGTTTCCATCATAACCTCGTATCCTTTTTCAAGGAGTTTTGATATAAGCAGAGGTGTATTATCCTGAAACAACGGTTCTCCGCCTGTAATTTCAATGAGCGGGCAATGATAAGTCGCGACCTTCTGAAGGATTTCGGATAATTCCATTTCCATTCCTTCTTCATAAGCATAACGGGTATCGCAGTATGAGCATCTTAAATTGCATCCGGTAAGCCTCACAAAAACACATGGAAGCCCGGCATATAAAGATTCCCCCTGAATACTGTAAAATATTTCATTAATTAAAAGAGTCATGGCGGTTTTCTTCTAAGTTGACTTAATCAAGTGTTAAGTGTTAGGTGTTAAGTGTTAAGAGCTTGATAGAACAGATAATTGCTTTAACCGAACACCTGACACTTAACACTTAACTTAAATGAAAACAATAAGCATACTAAAAAATACTGTTCAGGAATATGCATGGGGGTCTTATACCGCCATTGCCGAACTTTCAGGTAAAAAGTCGCCTTCTGCCAGACCCCAGGCCGAATTCTGGATGGGAGCACATCCAAAGGCGCCTTCCATGGTTAATTATGGCGGCAAATGGGTGTCTTTGCTGGAATTGATCAGGAATAATCCTGAAGATATTCTTGGCAGAGAGGCGGCGCAAAAATTTAACAATACCCTTCCGTATCTGTTCAAGGTTCTTGCAGCGGCAAAACCTCTTTCCATACAGGCTCATCCAGGTAAAATGCAGGCAGTCAAAGGTTTTGAAAAAGAAAACAGGCTTAAGATTCCAATAGATGCTTTTAACAGGAATTATAAGGATGATAACCACAAGCCGGAATGTATATGCGCGCTCACCAATTTCTGGGTTTTGAACGGGTTTCGCAGGGTTTCTGAAATTCTATTGCTTATGGAAAAAATCTGCCCGCAGTCTTTGGCTGGAGCGCTTGTTGATCTTCGAAACCAGCCGGACAAGCAGGGGTTAAAAAACTTTTTCAGCATTCTTTTAACAATGGAGTCTGATCGAAAAAAGCAGGTCATAGATGATGTAATAGTAAATGCAGAAAGGTTTTCAGAAAATGACAACCTTTTTAAATGGATGATAAAACTTTATAATGAATATAAGGCGGACATAGGGGTTTTTTCTCCAATACTGCTTAATTTGATTTGCCTTAAACCCGGCCAGGCCATGTTTATCCCGCCAGGGGCGCTTCATGCCTATCTTGATGGAGTGGGGATTGAATTAATGGCAAACTCAGACAATGTCCTGAGAGGCGGACTTACTCCAAAACATGTGGATGTGCGGGAGCTTTTAAGTGTTCTTGATTTTGAAGAAAAGGGGATCAATATAATAGCTTCAAAAAAATGCAAGGATTTTGAGATGATCTATCCGAGCCCGGCCGAGGAATTTGTTCTTTCCGTGATTTCCGTCAACAAGGAAATAGCCTATAAGAGTCCTGTAAAAAGAAGCATTGAAATTATCCTTTGCACCGATGGGAAGGCGCTTATCACCGACATGGACAACAACATCGCCATTGATCTTAACAAGGGCGTGTCGGTTGTTATACCTGCCGGCGTCCAAAATTATACCATTAACGGAAAAGCAACCCTTTATAAGGCTGCGGTTCCATTTTAACAGGGGGGACTACTGGGACGTTCTCAACTTTTAAACTTGAGAGGACTATGGGAACGTTCATAGTATTATCAACTTCTTTGCCTAACCTCATACACTCTAACATGCGACTATTAAAAGGGGCATAATCCTTGAACCGGCAAAATATACCAAGGAGCATCCTGACGTTAAATCGAGCCTGGATGATTATTTCAAATTAAGCAGGGAAGCCATGAAATATGTGGAGAAACATTGTTGAAAGCAAAAGCTGAAAATATTGAAATTGACGGTATTGGACAGATTTTTTTTGAACGCAGTAAGCGGGCAAAGAATATCAACATTTCGTTAAAACCGTTCAAAGGTGTTAGAATTGCCGTTCCTTATGGCGTATCATTTGATAAAGCCAGGCAGGTTGCTCAATCCAAAAGAGGCTGGATACGAAAACACCTGGATAAAATAAAGCAGGTGGAAAAGGCGCATGACGTCTTTATAAAGAATTCTATTGAAATCGACAGGGCAGAAGCAAAAAAGAAGCTTGTTTACAGATTAAATGAATTGTCCGAGAAACACGATTTTAACTATAACAAAGTGTTCATAAGAAACCAAAAGACCAGATGGGGGAGCTGTTCAGCCAGGAATAATATAAGCCTCAACATGAAGCTGGTCAGATTGCCGGGCGAAATGATCGATTATGTCCTCTTGCATGAACTTGTTCATACCCGCATAAAAAATCACGCCAATGGATTTTGGGCAGAGTTGAACAGGCTTGATGGGGATGCTAAAGAGAAGAATAAAAAGATGAATGAATATAAAATGTTTTTACTTTGAAATGTTTCTCTATGCTCGGTATCACATCTTGGAGACTTGCGGTCCATAAATAAGTAAATAACTTGGAAGAAATCCCATCGGGGTAGGTCTCGATAAAGAGGTGGGCGGTCACCTGATGGTTGATTAGGTAAGTTACTCGCTGGGAGAGCCATGTTCGGAACCATTCTAATTTCAGCCTGCACATTTATGCATATCTATGTTTTTTGGCGGGCCGCCTCAGTACCATTTATAGACCGGCACGTATCCCGAAAGATCCTTATCCGGGCAGGAGTGATCCTGTGGGCCATTTTTTTCTTTGGACGCGTGATAGGGCACGCCAGAACCGGAGTTCTGGCCGGAATGCTTGAATTTATCGGAATGAACTGGATGGCCGTTTTATTCCTGACTTTTATTCCTCTTCTTTTAATAGATCTCTCCACCCTTTTCGGCTTTCTCATGCCCCGGTTATCTTCCTCGCTACGAGGATGGGCATTGTTAGTCGGTGTAGTGCTTTCGGTGATCGCGCTCATACAGGGCCTGCGGCCCCCGGTGATAGAAAAATATGAGGTGAGCCTTTCCGGCCTTCCCGATGCTATGGACGGAACAGTACTCGTCGTCCTGTCCGATATGCACCTTGGTTCGCAGCTCGGCGAGTGTTGGCTGGCGGCTCGGATCGCCCAGGTAAAGGCTCAGCAGCCCGACCTTGTGGTTTTACTCGGTGATATTTTCGAAGGGCATGGTCCACCTGAAGACCGGTTGATTACAACACTTAAGCAACTCTCCGCACCTTACGGTATCTGGGCCGTCCCCGGCAATCACGAATTCTACGGGGGAGGTAAAAAGAGCCTGTTTAAGGAGGCAAGTTTCAAGTTGCTAAGCAACGGGTGGACCGAAGTGAGGCCGGGTCTCGTCCTGGCAGGCGTGGATGATCTCACGGCCGGACGTCTGAACGGCCAAGGCGGCGATCCCATCTCGCAAGCGCTCGCAGGTCGCCCCCCGGGTGCTACCATCCTCCTTTCACATACGCCGTGGCAAGCCGAAAGGGTAGCCAAAGCTGGTGCGGGACTGATGCTCTGTGGTCACACCCACGGAGGACAGATATGGCCATTCGACTATCTGGTCCAAAGCCGGTATCCGCTATTGGAGGGACGTTACGAGGTGGATGGTATGACAGTTATCGTATGCAGAGGCACGGGCACATGGGGGCCGAGCATGAGACTCTGGCGTCCCAGCGAGATCCTCCGTGTGACACTGCGAGTGAACGGGGGAAATGGCTCCGGGTAAACCTTGGTCATATTTCGGCGGGCGTCTATGTTTTCCATGTCCGCTGAGCATGGTTATTGAATATTTGCAAAAACTTGTAACCTTTTTATCTGTTATGCGTTTTAAAACATATATGGAAGTGTACCTGGAGTTTTACAAGGAACACAAAGACAAGCTATTTGCATACCTGATGCGCTTGACAGGAGACTATTACCTGTCAAGTGACATTATGCAGGAGAGTTTTAAGCGCCACCTTGAGCATTATGGAAAACAGGCAGGAAACGTTTCGCTCCTTTATAAAATAGCGCGCAATGCGTTTTTTGACCATGCACGGAAACAGGGGCGCACCACCCAGCTTAAAAACAACAGGGAAGACTGCTCAAATGACCAGGAACAAGCCTTCATGGTACGAGAGGAATATCGCCGGGTACTTGGGGCCATGCAGGGGCTTGAAAAAGACGAAAGAGATATGTTGGCCCTCGCTGTCAGTAGCGACCTCTCCTATCGGGAAATTGCTTCAATTTCCGGCATAAGCGAGGCGAACGTCAAGGTAAAGGTGCACCGTGCTCGTCTTAAGCTCAAAAAGATCCTACAGGCAGGAGATGAATGATGGACCACATGATCAGCATGTTCATAGATGAGGAATTAGACATTGATGACAAGATTCGCTTCGTGGAAAGCGTGCATACAGATGAGGCCTTTAAGGACCAATCGATTGAGCTTTTGCACCAGGAAAAGCTTGTGTGCTCGGAAGTTGTACACCGTGTCCCGACAGTCGAGTTCAAGCCGAGTAAAAATGTCGTCTATTCCATATTACGCCCTGCGCTTATTCTTGCTCCGGCAATGGCGGCAGCCATGGTCATTTTCTTTGTATTTTTTTTAAAGTCGCCTGAAGTGAGCACTTCTATACCGTACAGGTTTGTCATTTACCAGCCGGATGTTAGCCGGGTGGAAATTACCGGAAGCTTCACGGATTGGAGAACAATTCCTATGAAAAACACCGGCTCCAGCGGGTATTGGGAAGTCACATTCAATATCGCAAAGGGGGAACACCGGTTTACCTATATTCTTGACGGCCATCAGAGGTTTGCCGACCCAACCATAATGATCCGAGAACAGGATGATTTTGGTGGTGAAAATTCAATCCTCTTGGTGGATGTATAACGGATAATCATGAAAAAATATGTTTTGCTGGTAATTACTGTCCTGCTTTTACCTATAGGTTGTGCAAGCCGCCACTACTACACGGTTGAAGAGAACACTGTACGCATCTGCCTCAAAAAAAATGATGCCCGGGTCGTATACTTTGTGTCCTCCCTCAATGGGTTCGAGCCTGTCATGGCAAAGGAAAATGGTGATGAGACATGGGATGTCACGGTTCCCAAAGATGTCGAGTTCAGTTACTTCTATATCGTGGACGGAGTTGTCTATGTTCCGTTGTGCGCCTTTAAGGAAAATGACGATTTGGGCTCGGAGAACTGCATATATGTTCCGAGCATGTAACCTTTTTATTTGTCATGCGTTATAGTAGTTAAAAGACGCTGACAGAACAAAGGAAAAAATGTGAAAAGAATATTTGCAATAACATTGGCTGCCTTTTTGTGTGTCCCTGCGGCATTCGCGGAAGAAGCGGATGAAGGTCTGCACAATATGCCCGCCGAGCAACAGCAACATAAGTCGACTATACAATCTCGTATCCACAGCAAAGAGGGCATAATGATGCTCCAAAACAGTCTTAGGAGCCGCTTCGGCGAGGAGTTTGCATTGAAAGCCCAACTGATGATAGGGAAGGCAAAGGAGGAAGGACTACCTGTTGAACCTATCATGGAAAAGGCATACGAGGGAATGGCCAAAGGTGTACAAGCAGAAAAAATCCTACAGGCGATGAATAAGGTGCGCAACCGCTACCAATACGCGGACGTACACGCCAAGGGGTTCACAGAAGATAAGAACGACAGAAACCATATACGGAATACCATAGCCCAGTGTCTTGCAGCGGGCCTGGCCGATAATGATGTGCGCAACATAGCATACAAGCTGCGTCTAAGGGCACAAAGGATGACAAATGCAGAAGCGGTTGAGCTTGCCGCAGAGGCCTTCGGGGCGGCAAGGGACATGGTGCGTCTTGGGGCTTCCACGATGGCAGCCACCAACGCCGTGGGCCAGGCCCTGGAGCATGGTTATATCGCAAAAGATATTAAGACGATGAGAGATTCGTTTATATCCCATGCCAGGGATGCCTCATCGGCCGACAGCCTTGCCATAAGCTACTCTTTTTCAATCATCTCCGGAGGGGGCCCTGAAATGTTTGGTTCCTCAGGTGGCCCCACGATAGGCGGCGCTGAAACATCGGCAGTAAAAGGGGGCTCAGTCGGCAACATTGGCCCAACCAGCGGCAGCGCCGGCACAAGCAGCAACGTTCTTGGCCCGACCGGTGGCGGAGTTATTGGTCCAACCGGTGGCAGCATTAACCCGACCGGCAGCATACTTGCCCCAGGTGGCGGAGGCGTTGATCCAATCGGCGGCGGCCCAGGTAGGCCTGGCGGCGGCGGGGGCCGACGTTAATGAGTTGCCGCGCATACGTTACAAAGCATACAAAACCATAGGTGGGAAATAGTTGTGATGACCAAAGACCAAGCTCTTAAACTCTCAGAAGAAATACAATCCCTGTGCCATCAGCATGGCTTATGGGTTACGGTAGAGCACGAGAACAAACCTGATTTAAGGACAATTCGTATAAAGGAAATCTCTATTAAGATACAATCAGAAAAGAAACACCTCGATTGATACCTAATTCCCACCCCTAATTGAGATTGACTCAATCAGGGTAACATATAGATAAGCAACCAACACGCGCACCACAGAAGGCCGGTTGGGAAGCAAAAGCAACACTTGCTTCTTGACCGGCCTTTTTTGTTTTCTTGTTCCATACAAAACTCAACCAAAAAGGGGGTGAGAAAAAGACCAAAGTGACAAAAGCGGCTTATAGATTTGGATAAACAAAATAACGTATAATTAAAGGAGATATTATTATGTTGAAGAAAGTTATGATTATTTGTCTTGCACTATCTTTTGTATTTGTTGGCGGCATTGGTATTGTGTTAGCATTTGACCACATTGGTCCGCCAGAAGTGCCACCGATGGGACCGCGAGGAGATCAAGATGGCGATTGCCAGAATTTCATCAGTCATGATTCCAGTATTATAATTGCTGGGTATGACGATGATAAGGGAAAAGGCGACCAGGACAAGCTAAGAGATGGCTCATGCCTGCCTTTCACCAGGCATGATTCCAGTATGATATTAGCACTCGATGACTGCGATGGTCCTTATGGCCCAAATGGTGGCGACGCTGGGGATGGACCGCACGGCCCTGGAGATTGCATCTGTGGATGTTAAAAAACTCTTGACAAAAAATAATAATAGTATAAAAGAATTAAGAAACTTAAAAGAGGCAGCTAAATAATGCATAAATTTTCAGGCAAATATTTTAGTTTTTATCGGTATTATTTTTATAATACCGGGTTGCCTGAGGTGCGTTGAGGATATTTAAAAAATTATTTAAACGCAAAAAGCCGTGGGCAGACCTTAAAACCCGCGGCTTTTTTTATTTTAAAAGGCCGTGGGGAATAAAATGCTTCATGGCCTTTTTTGCAAAAAAAAAAAGGGGGGTAGGTTATGACTATTTTAGGCAAACGTATTCGGCTGGAACGTATAATTAACCGTAATACAGGCAAAACAGTAATTGTTCCAATGGACCACGGCATTTCAGTCGGGCCTATTGACGGCTTGCAGGACATGAAGAGTATAATACAAAAAGTGGCTGAAGGCGGAGCAAATGCCACCGTTATACATAAAGGCCTTGTAAGCGAAGGCCATCGCGAAAAGGGCGAAGATATAGGTTTGATCTTGCATCTGTCTGGATCAACCAACCTTTCCCCCTATCCGAATGCCAAAACTCTGGTTTGTTCGGTTGAAGAGGCTGTAAAGCTTGGCGCGGATGCAGTATCCATACACGTAAATATCGGGGATGGCGGTGAAAAAGAAATGTTAAATGATTTTGGCAGGGTGAGTTATGAAGCTCGCACATGGGGTATGCCGCTTCTTGCCATGATCTATCCACGGGGCGAGAAAATCAAGGATGAATATGATGTTAAGGTAATAAAACATGCGGCGCGTCTTGGGTATGAAATGGGAGCGGACATTGTTAAGGTTTCATACACGGGCTCTGTAGAGACGTTTAAAGAGGTTGTTGCGGGCTGTTCGGTTCCTGTGGTAATTGCAGGCGGCGCCAAAATGGATTCAGACAGGGATATACTGGAAATGGTAAAGGGTTCAATTGATGCGGGCGGCGGCGGTGTTTCCATAGGCCGCAACGTATTTCAACACAAACATCCAGATCGAATGGTAAGGGCTATTTCAGGTATTGTTAATGACGGCATCAGCGTGGAAGAAGCTCTGAAAATTTTGGAATAAGGATATATGCAATGAAAAAAATCTGGGTAAAGGTGGACCCATGGAACAAGAAAATGGTAACAACCGCTCTTGAAGGCGGGGCGGACGGCATAATGGTTCCAAAGGGATATAGCAAAAAGGTCAAGGAGCTTGGCGTAATACAAACAATCTCAGAAGACGGCGACTTAAAGCTTGGTAATGATGTGGTCTTTTTTACAATAAAAAGCGGAAAGGACGAAGAAGAGATTGTTAAGCTCTCTCAGAATAAAAAGGTTATTCTTCAGTGCAGCGACTGGACGGTGATTCCTCTTGAAAATCTGATAGCACAGGGGGCTGATGTAATAGCGCAGGTTCATAATTTTAAAGAGGCACAGACAGCGCTTGGCATTCTGGAAAAAGGGGTAAACCACATACTGTTTCATGCCGACAACATAATCGAGCTGAAAAAAGCTCTTTCACTGATTAAAGCGGTTGAGGATAAAACAGTTCTTGAGGAGGCCGAGATCGTTGAAATAACTCCTGTTGGAATGGGGGACAGGGTATGTGTGGATACATGCACATCAATGACTTCAGGCCAGGGGATCCTGGTCGGCAACAGCAGCAGCGCCTTATTCCTTGTTCATGCTGAAACTGTTTCCAACCCTTATGTTGCTCCAAGGCCGTTCAGAATAAATGCCGGACCGGTTCATGCATACACAAGGGTTCCTGGCGGAAAAACCAGATACCTTTCAGAGCTTTCAGCAGGAGACCATGTACTAATCGTTGATTTTCAGGGAAACACATCTGTCGGTACTGTGGGGCGCTTAAAGATTGAAAAACGTCCTTTAATGCTGATCAAGGCGGTTGTCGGCGACTTGAAGATAACAACCATCCTTCAAAATGCGGAAACAATCCGGCTGACCGATCCAGAGGGCAAGCCGGTGTCGGTCGTAAACCTATTGCCTGGCGATAAGGTTCTGGTGGCTGTTGAGGAATGCGGCAGGCACTTTGGTCATAAGATAGATGAAAGTATAATGGAAAAGTGAGCTAGGTTCTATTATGGCGAATCCTGAAACAATAAAAACAGATTCTGATATTGATTCAATAAGGGCTTCCATAGATGAAATCGATACAGAACTTCTTGATTTAATTAACAAGAGGCTTTTACTTGCAAAGCAGATAGGGGTAATCAAAAAGCAGAAAGGTGAAAAGGTCTTAGATCCTGCTCGTGAAAGCAATATAATAAACAGGCTTTTAAGTTTAAACAAAGGCCCGTTGAGCAAGAAGGCGCTCCATCATATCTTTGCAGAGATAATCTCTTCATCCCGCGAAGTTCAAACAAGGGAAACCATAACATACCTTGGTCCGGAAGCTACATTTACGCACATTGCAGCTATGAACCATTTTGGACATACGGTTTCCTTTGTCCCGCAGACCAGCATCCGTGACATATTCGGCGAGGTGGAAAAAGGCGCGTGTACTTATGGGGTCGTTCCTGTTGAGAATTCAATTGAAGGCACTGTCAATTATACTCTGGATCTTTTTTTTGAATCTGATCTAAAGATTTGCGCAGAGATATACCATGCAATTTCTCATGATCTGTTATCAAAAACAGATAGCTTGAAAGATATTGCAAAGATCTATTCCCATCCTCATGCATTTGCCCAGTGCCGCAGATGGATCGAGAAACACCTTCCTGAGTCTGTGCTTGAGGAGTGCAGCAGCACGGCTCGCGCCGCCCAAAAAGCAGCGGAAAACCCAGGATCGGCCGCAATCGCCTCCAGTGAAGCGGCGCAGATGTATGGCCTGAATGTGGTTGCTTCCAGGATCGAGGATTTTTCAAGGAATGTAACAAGGTTTCTTGTGATCGGGCATGATGATATACACAGAACAGGGAATGACAAGACTTCGATTATGTTTGTCACGGCTCATATTCCGGGAGCGCTCCATAAAGTTTTAGGGCCAATTGCAGAATCCGGTATAAATATGGTAAAACTTGAATCCAGACCGACAAAATATGAAAACTGGAACTACTTTTTCTTTGTTGACATTGAAGGGCATATCGAGGATCCGAATGTAAAAGAGACTTTGGAGAGTATGAAAAGACTCTGTATGTATATTAAGCATCTTGGTTCATATCCAAGGGCAAAGATATAAAAAATAAAGATTACTAGTTTTTTAGGCTGAAGGCAATGGAATAATTTTGAATTCTGAATGTTGAATTTTAAATTAAAAACTCAAAATTATACTTAACACTTAAAAGGTTTTTTGCGAATGATTGATTCAAATACATCTTTATATGCAGTGCTTGGAGACCCTGTGTCTCACAGCTTAAGCCCTGTCATGCATAATAGCGCTTTTGTTCACACTGGCTTCAACGGAGTATATCTTGCGTTTAACGTAAAAGGCGGAGATCTGGCTTCCGCAATCAGTGGAATAAAGGCGCTTGGCATAAAGGGCGCCAGCGTCACAATACCTCATAAGGTAGAAGTGATAAAATTTGTTGATAATATAGATGAAAAAGCCGCAAAGATCGGCGCGGTTAATACCATTGTTAACAGAGACGGCAAACTTTTTGGTTATAATACAGATTGTCTTGGTGCTACAAATGCATTATTGGAAAAGACAGGCATTAAAGATAAGGATGTGGTTATTCTCGGTTCCGGCGGGGCTGCGCGTGCAATAGGCTTTGGAATAGTATCAGAAGGTGGAAGATTAACGATATTAGGTGTTTTAAAAGATGAAGGAGAAAACCTGGCAAATGAACTTGGGGTTAATTATTACCATCCTTCAGAGCTTGGGAATATTGATTGCCAGATCCTGATTAATGCGACTCCTGTCGGAATGACACCGGATACAAAGGCAATGCCGATACAAAGAGAAGACTTAAACAAAGATATGGTAGTCATGGATATTGTTTATAATCCAATAAAAACCCGCTTGTTAAAAGAGGCCGAGGATCTTGGCTGCATTACCGTGGACGGTGCTTCAATGTTTGTATATCAGGGGGCTGCTCAGTTTGAAATGTGGACCGGAGAAAAAGCGCCTGTCGATATAATGAGAACGACTGTGCTGGATGTTCTCGGAAAATGATTGAGATAAAATCGCAAAACATAAAAAAGAGCGTTGAAGTCGCGGTTCCCGGATCAAAGAGCTATACGCACAGGATTCTGATCGCAGCGGCTCTGTCTGATGGAATCTGCACTCTGCGGAACTGCCTGAAAAGCGACGACACCTTGCTTACCCTGAACGCTCTCAGACAACTTGGCGTTATGATAGAGGAATGTGAGAACAGAATAGAGGTGCATGGGACAAGTGGGGTGTTAAAGCCGTGCGGCGATCCTGTCTATCTTGGAAATTCCGGAACATCCATGCGCCTTTTAACCGGAGTAGCCGCGCTTGGAGACGGGATATACACGCTTACAGGTACAGAGCGCATGTTTGAAAGGCCGATTCGCGATCTTTTAGATGGTTTAAGCCAGATCGGAGTTTTTGCCCGCAGCGTTAACAAGAATGGATGCCCTCCGGTTGAGATAAGAGGAGGAAAACTAAAAGGCGGCGCTTTGTCGCTGAAATGCAAGATAAGCAGCCAGTATCTTTCTTCCCTTCTTTTAATAGCGCCGTATACAGAAGACGGTCTTGAAATAACCGTTACAGAGGGGCCTGTTTCCAGACCATATGTGGATATGACCGTTGATATAATGGCAAGGTTCGGGGTTAAGGTCGTGCGTGATGGATACAAGCGGTTTACTATACATGGCCGGCAGGCATACAGGGCAGGTTCGTATATGGTGGAGCCGGATTGCTCACAGGCAGGATATTTCTGGGCTGCTGCCGCCATAACCGGATCAAGGATCAAGGTTAAAGGGATTACAAAAATGTCACGGCAGGGTGATGTCCGTTTTACAGAAGTACTTGAAGCAATGGGGTGCAGGATATTTCATGAAAAGGACGGAATTGCCGTTTCCGGCGGGCCTGTTTCTGCGGTTGAGGTTGACATGGCTGACATGCCGGATATAGTTCCGACACTGGCTGTTGTCGCGGCTTTTGCCAAAGGTACGACAATTATAAAAAACGTGGCGCATTTAAAGGCAAAGGAGAGTGATCGCCTGGCCGCTGTGGTTAATGAGCTTTCAAAGATGGATATCAAGGCAAGCTGCACTGATACCGGTTTGGTCATCAATGGCGGCAAGCCTTGCGGCGCCGTGATTGATACATACGGAGATCATAGAATAGCCATGAGTTTTGCGCTTGCAGGGCTTAAAGTCCCCGGCATTGTCATCAAAGACGAAAGATGCGTTGAAAAGTCCTTTCCTGATTTCTGGAATGTTTTTGAAAGGTTATATGAATGATGAATATATATTTGACAGGATATAGATGCACAGGCAAAACTTCTGTAGGGAAATCTCTTGCTCAGGCCCTTGAATGGTCATTTATTGATGCTGATCTGGAACTGGTTGCCAGGTATGGTATGACGATTGCTGAAATTGTATCAAAAGAGGGATGGGGTTCGTTTCGCGAAAAGGAAAAGGCTGTCTTAAGGAGGCTGAGCCTTCTTGATAAACATGTGGTGGCAACAGGAGGCGGCGTAATACTCGATATTGAGAATGTAGAGCAGATGAAAAAGAGCGGAACGATTATCTGGTTGAAAGCAACGCCCGAAACCATTAAAGAAAGGATTCTGCAGGATCAAAACACAGAAGATCTGCGTCCCTCTTTAACATCAAAGGGCCTGGTTGAAGAGATCGAAGAGACTCTTCTGGCCCGGAAGCCGCTTTATGAAAGCGCAATGGATTTTTCTATTGATACGGATAATCGCGGTATAGATGATATATGCAGCACGATCATGGGGAAGTTGGGAGAGTAAACATGCCTGGAAACAGTTTTGGAAAATTATTAAAAATAACGACATGGGGCGAGTCGCATGGAAAAGGTGTCGGGGTTGTCATTGACGGATGCCCTCCGAAGATACGGCTTGATGAGGAGATCATCCAGAACATGCTTGATCGCAGACGACCAGGCGGGTCGCCTGCCAGCACTGCCAGAAAGGAGCCGGACAGAGCTGTTATCATGTCAGGCCTGTTTGAAGGCATGACCACCGGTACTCCTATAATGATTATGATTTACAATAAAGACGCGGATTCAAAAGCTTATGAGAAGTATGTAGAGCTTTTTCGGCCAGGTCATGGGGATATAACATACGTGGCCAAGTACGGAATACGTGACTGGCGCGGAGGAGGCAGGGCGTCTGCGCGGGAAACAGTGGCAAGGGTGGCTGCCGGAGCTGTTGCAAAGGCTATTCTTGACAGGGGGAAAATCAAGGTTGTTGCTTATACTATTGAGCTTGGCAAAGTAAAGGCTAAAAAGCGGGATATGGGCGTGATTGACCGAAACATGTTTTGCTGTCCTGATATGGATGCTGCTGAAAAGATGGAAAAACGGGTTATAAGCGTAAAAAAAGAGGGTGATTCAATAGGAGGAATTGTGGAAATCCTGGCAAAAGGGGTTTCACCTGGCTTGGGAGAACCGGTATTTGATAAGCTTGATGCAGAACTGGCAAAGGCCCTGATGAGCATCGGGGCGGTCAAGGGGGTGGAAATCGGTTCCGGTTTTAAAGCCGCGGCCATGAAGGGTTCTGAAAATAATGATCCCATAACCCCCAGAGGCTTTTCCACAAACAATGCCGGCGGTATTCTGGCAGGCATATCCAATGGAGATGATATTGTAATACGTGTTGCCGTTAAACCGATACCTTCTATAAAGATTGAGCAGGATACAATCGACCGGTCAGGAAATGCGAGAACCATTTCAACAACAGGGAGGCATGATGTTTCAGCAATACCGCGTATTAATGTCGTATGCGAAGCAATGGTATCACTTGTGCTTGCTGATCATCTGCTAAGACAAAGGGCTATCCAATGAGCAATATTACTATAGGCATAATCGGCGGGACCGGTAATATGGGTCGTTGGTTCAAGGATTTTTTTTCAAGGGCAGGGCATAGTGTTTTGATTTCAGGAAGAAAAACGCCGCTTTCACCCCTGGAATTAGCAAAAAAGAGTGACGTTGTTGTCCTGAGTGTGCCCATTAATGTTGCCATACGCCTTTCAGAGGAGATCGGGCCGATTTTAAGCCATGATCAGGTTTTGATGGATTTATGCTCTCTCAAAGAGACTGTTTTGAAAAGCATGCTGCGTTTTACGCGGGCTCAGGTTATTGGAATACATCCTTTGTTCGGCCCTTTTACAGATTCGATAAAAGGGCAGAATATTATTGTATGCCCCGGCAGGGGAATCAAATGGCTAAAATGGCTTGAAGATGAACTGCGGGAAGGGGGGGGCGTGGTTACCCGTATGGATCCGGTTACACACGACAGGAATATGGCTGTTGTCCAGGGGCTTACCCATCTTTTAACCGTTTGCATGGGTAGAACTCTTCAAAAAATGAACATGCCTCCTGATGAGGTAATATTGTATTCAACCCCTGTTTTCAGGCTGAAAATCAATCTGATAG
Source organism: Anaerolineae bacterium (assembly GCA_035529315.1). Taxonomy (NCBI): domain Bacteria; kingdom Bacillati; phylum Chloroflexota; class Anaerolineae; species Anaerolineae bacterium. The sequence continues at coordinate 7,089 of DATKWZ010000020.1, read as the reverse complement.
GCCGTCTTTTTTCGCAGGATCCTGCTCTTTATGCAAGCCTGATCGGCGAAAACAGACATGTTGAAGATGTGCTGGCAACCTTTATGTCTGTCATGGATGAAGCAAAGGAATCCCTTCTGTCCGGCCGGAAGAGTGAGGCAATAGCTTATCTAAATGATATCCGCAGCTTTCTTGGCGGTTTTTGTCAGGATGGCCTTGATGAGAGTAATAAAACCTTAAATACTCTCTACAGTAAATAGTGTTAGGTGTTAAGTGTTAGGTGTTAAGAAATTGATAAAACCAATAAGTACTTTAACCTAATCCTTAATCCCCTTTCTCACATAACCCTCGAAATCCTTTTCTAAAAGAAAACAAGATATTATTTCACCCACCTTGTCTGCGGTGTCGATACGATAAATCCCCTTTTTGTCACGGCCTGCCTTTTCTTTTGCCTTTTCAACAATCATTTCAAGGGATGCGGTCGTCATTTCTATATTAACGCGAACGGTAATAGTATCCTTTGATTCAGCCATTTTATTAACCTCGTATTAATTTAGCTTTTTGAAACAAATCAAGTTCAAACGAGCTTCAGGTATGATTAAATTTTATACTGAAAACTGTTTGAGTGGATTAGGGATCGTTATGAAAGAACCATAAGCGATTTAATTTAAAGATGAAACATTTTCTTAAAACAAAAACTTTATTAATAGCTCTGGCAGGTTCTTTCATTACGAGCCGTTATCCACGAGTTTTTTCAGCATAAAATTTAATTATATTTGAAGCGGCAATATTTTTAACGTGCTGTTTGAGTTTATGTTTTTACTAACACCTTTTCAATAGCGGCTTTTATTCCACTTATCTGATCAACAGAGTCTATCTTTTGCCCCTCAAAATCCCTGACATAAAAGATATCAACTACCTGATCGACCTTGGTTGCGATTTTTGCAACCCGGATATCAAGCCCGCACCTGTAAAGAGTATTTGTAATCTTAAATAGAAGTCCTGGGAAATCATAGGTAAACACCTCAATAATGGTAAAAAAACTGGAACTTTTATTATCCACATTGATTCGATGCGGTCTTGCCAGATTATGCGGTTTTGAGGCTCTACAGGAAGATATTTTTTTATCAAGAGCTTCCTCGAGATTCAACTTCCCTGACAGGGCTGATTCAAGGTTTTTCTTTGCTTTTATCCACTTTTCATCTTCAAAAATCTGATCAAGCGGAGGCTTTACCTTAAAAATATCAAGAGCGATATTGTTTTTCCATGTGTATGCCTGAGTGTCTAAAATATCGAGGCTGTTTAAGGTGAAAATTCCCGCGATCTTGGAAAAAAGTCCGGGACGGTCTTTAGCACAGATTGTGACAGTCCTGGTATTTGAATCATGAGCTTTGATTACATTCCAGACAAAATCGGCTTTTCCCAGACTTTTGTAAAGCCTGATATGTTCCAGCATATCCTGCGCCGGTGTATACAAAAGGTATCTTGGCGACATCACATTAAACAGCGCCTCCAGATCCTGGCAAGGCAGCAGCAGTTTAGATGTTAAAACAAAAAGCTCATTTTTTTTCTTTTTAATAAGTTCGATTGCCTCTTCTGTTGCCAGTTCACCTTTTTCCAGGATGCGATGGACTTCAAGAAAAAGATTTTTTAAAAGCGCCGAAGTCCAGCTCGACCATGCCTTTGGCCCGGTTGAGATAGAGTCGGCAACTGTCAGAAGGTAGAGCATTTTGAGATGTTTTAAATCCTTAATATTTCTGGCGCAGTTAATTGCGGTTTGCTCATCATTAATATCTCTTCTGGTTGCGGTTTTGATCAGAAAGAGATGGTTTTCCACTAAAAATACAACTGTTTCAATATCCTCGGGCTTTAAATGTTTTGCGGTTAGTATAGACCGGACGATTAGAGCGCCTCTATGCGAATGACCGGCGCCAGGTTCCCTTTTTCCGACATCATGAAGAAGAGCTGCCCACAGCATTAACTTTTTTCCGGTTATCTGTTTATACAGCTTGCCGTATAATGGGTCATTGGAGGTGTCCTTTGATGTGCCGAAATTTTTTATTGTCTGAACCGTGCGCAGCATGTGTTTATCTACAGGATACAGATGATACTCATCATACTGAAAACGATTAACTATCCCTTTGATTTCAGGTATAAACCGCACAAGAAAACCGGTGCTCAACATTTCATTTAGAACATTAAGTGTTGGAGCATAAGTTACTAAAATCCTTTGAAATGATTTTACGGCAGAAACTGAAGATCTGAAGTCGTCATTAATCAGATATGCAAAATCCTTTACAAGTCGTTTAGCCTCTGCGCCAAGCGGTATATTCAGGCGCGCGCTTTCCTCAAATATCTTTATCATCAAACCGGGAAAGCTCAGAATATCCTCCGGAGTTCTAAAGTTTAATCTGTTCCTGATAATACTCAGCCCATTTACTTTAACCTGTTTTGTTGATTTTGTTGTAAGCCTTGATCTTTTTGTATGGCTCTGTTCATAAAGAAACATCAAAAGCTGTTCTTTTAACAGTTCCATCCGGCAGTGGAGTTCACCTAAAAATCTTTCTACCGGCTCCTGTCCATTTTCCTTTTTAAAATTAAGGTCTTTGGCCAGTTTTATCTGGTATTCAAAATACAGGTGATCGCATTTTCTGCCGGCCAGGTGTTGCAAACGGTTTCTAACATGCCATATAAATGAAAGTGCCTTTATTAAACCGTTATATTCCTCATGGGACAGGTAACCATAATACTCAAGATCTCTGGGCTGCTTAATATCTGATTTGATTTTGGCGATCCACAGCATTGTATGATAATCTCTCAGCCCTCCGCACCCCTCCTTTAGGTTTGGTTCAAGAAGATATGTAGAGTCTCCGAAGCGTTGGTGACGCTTTCTGTTGTTTTCGATAAGCGCGCTGATTATTTTTTTGGATTGTTTTAACAGTATTTTTTTACGGACCAGTTCCATAAGCTCGGAATACAAAGAAGAGATTCCGCATATAAAACGGGCATCCAGAAGAGAGGTCAGCACCTCAATATCTTTTTTTGCCAGGCTTGCACATTCCTTCAGCGATCTGGCAGCATAACCGATATCAAGGCCGATATCCCATAGAGGGTAGAGAACCTCTCTGATAAGATTATCAGCTTTGTCCGGGATCTCTTTGTTAAAAAGGAAAATAAGGTCTATGTCTGAATGGATGCATTGTTCCTGCCTGCCATAACCGCCAACAGCGATAATTGCGCAAGGATTTTTAATGGCCCCTGTTTTTGGGCTGATTAAGCTTGTTTCATAACCTTCACAAAAATATTCATCTAAAATTCTGCTATGCTGCTTAAGAAAAGAGGGTTCTTTACCCTTTAAAAAGCTTGAAATTAAACTTTCCCGTTTTTGTTGAAGGTTTTTTGAAGCAAGTTTGAATTTTTTCATCAAGTATTAAATAATTCAATTTTATTTTTGATGTCAAACAATTAAACAAACACCTGAACAAAAACTCATACCCCTTCATCAAAATAACCTTGATTTCTTATATGAAATAAATAATTATTACTATTTTTAGGAGTTTATCAAGCATGGAAAAAATTACACCAGAAACTCAGGATAAATATATCAAGGCTTTAATGGATATAAGCAGAGCAATAACTTCAGACCTCTACATTGAAGATATTCTAAAGCTTATTGTTATGGTTACAGCCGGAGTTACCGGTCTTGAAATTTGTTCATTATGGCTGATAGATGAAAGTGAAAAACCAAAGAAAATACGCCTTAAGGCCACGCAGTCAATTGATCCGGATTATGTAAAGGACAGGTCTTTAAATTTGAATGAAGGTATAGTGGGTTATGTGGTAACTCATAAACGGCCATTTATTGTGATGGATGTTTTAAAAGAACCCATGTTTAAAGAAAAAGATATGGCTAAAAAGCTCGGACTCGTGTCTATGCTGAGTGTTCCGCTTCAGATAAAGGATGAAAAAGTGGTAGGTGTTTTTAACTGTTTTACAGCACATCCTCATAAGTTTTCTGAAACAGAAGTAAACATGATTACAACGGTTGCTAATCAGGCAGCACTGGCGATACTAAATACTCAGTTAATGGTAGAAACCAAGGTTATCCAGGAAGAGCTGGAGACGCGCAAGATGGTTGAGAGGGCCAAGGAAGCACTTATGCGTCGCCGAAATAAAACCGGAGAAGAGGCATATTCCTGGATTAGAAAACGGAGTATGGATACACGCAAATCCATGCGGTGTGTAGCCGAAGCAATTCTGCTTTCAGAGGAACTCGAATAGATATGGATATTGATTCGCAAGAAATAACTTGACATATTTGCTGCGATCAACATAAAAAGTTTATATTTATAGTTTTCTGCACAATGGCGTGCAGAGATTTTTTTGAGTGTGGAAGACAAAGGCGTCTTTTCCCTGTAAAGGGTGGACGCCTTTTTTATTTTTATAACTAATTAGCAAGGAGGGTAAGTTATGTCGTTTAGCAAGCCAAATCGAAGTGACGCTACTAAAACTACAACAAGGATTAGTCCGGCTCCTGGTTCCGGGATATGTGTCACATGTCTTGATGGATGTAAGGGAACGTGTGAGATAGGGAGATCTGCTTTAAAAGGAAGGGAGATGCTTTATCCGCAGCCCTTTGGCAAGATTACGTCGGGTTCGGAAAAGGATTATCCTATCGATTTTTCCCATTTTAATATTCAGGGGACCTGTGTCGGGGCTGTTGGTGTAGCTGCAGATTCTGACATTGCAACATTTCCTGCTGTTGATTGTACTACAGCCGTTGGAAGGGACGGCAGTATTAAACTTGATTTCCCTGTATTTACGGGAGCTGTTGGATCAACCGAGATTGCCAGAATCAATTGGCAAGAGGTTGCTATCGGCGCCGCAATATCCGGCATTATTGTTGTGGCCGGAGAGAATATATGCGGTATGGATCCTCAGGCCGAGTTTAAAAACGGTAAAATCAGCAAGTCTCCTGAGATGGAGCGTAGGATAGAAGCCTTTAGAAAATGGTATGACGGCAAGGGTGGGATAATCATTCAAGCTAATGTTGAAGATACAAAGCTTGGTGTGCCGGAATATGTTATCGAAAAACTCGGGATAGAGATATTCGAACTCAAATGGGGCCAGGGAGCCAAAGATATTGGTGGAGAAGTAAAACTTCCAAGCCTTGAAAGGGCATTGGAGCTGAAAAAACGCGGCTATATTGTTCTGCCTGATCCGACTAATCCAGCGGTACAGGATGCCTTTAAAAGCGGCGGCATCACTGAATTTGAAAGACATTCAAGGCTTGGAATGGTTGATGAAGGATCTTTTTATAAAGCTGTAGAGTCCCTTCGCGGTGTTGGTGCAAAATATGTGACATTAAAAACCGGCGCTTACCGTCCGGCCGATCTTGCAAGAGCCATTAAATATTCTTCAGAAGCCAAGATAGATATGTTGACCATTGATGGCGCTGGAGGCGGTACAGGCATGAGCCCTTGGAGAATGATGAATGAATGGGGTATTCCTACGGTTGAGCTTGAATGTCTGGCCTACCAGATGTGTGAACGTCTCAAGGCAAAGGGCGCCTATGTTCCGCCGATTGCAATTGCAGGAGGCCTTTCTCTGGAAGATCATATATTTAAGGCTATTGCCCTTGGAGCGCCTTATGTTAAGGCTATCTGTCTGGGCAGGGCCATGTTGACTGCAGCTATGGTCGGTAAGAATCAGGGTAAAATGATAGCAAAAAAAATGGAAAAGGAAGGAAAAGATGTTGAATCAGGATATCTTGAGTTATTTGCAGTTGGAGCGCAATTAAAAGAACGGTTTGGCAGTGATTTTAATAAACTGCCGGCCGGCGCCATAGGATTGTATTCTTATGTGGATCGCCTGCGTCAGGGCCTGCAGCAGTTTATGGCCGGCGCAAGAAAATTTGCTCTTCAATATATGGATAGAAACGATCTGGTTGCGTTGACAAGAGAATCGTCTGAGATATCAGGCATTCCTTATGTTATGGAATCAGATCAAGAAGAAATTGACAACATACTGGGATAATCCAGCTTGTTTATTCCCGCTAAAGAGGTGTAAGTCGTGCATACAACAACAGCTTACACCTCTTATTTTACGTCAGCTTTGCAAATCAGCATCATTTGTCATTTTGACTCTCTTTTTGCATACTCTCTTTCCCCGGAAATTTATATATCGAAGTAAAGAAAGAATTCATGCGGATGCGGACGAAGTTTAACGGCGTTTACCTCGTTTTTGGTCTTATATTCAATCCACATATCAATAACATCCTGAGTAAACACATCACCTTTGAGCAGGAAGGCGTGGTCTTTTTTTAAGGCGTCAAGAGCCTCTTCGAGAGAGCCTGGAGCAGACGGTATATCGGCAAGCTCTTCCGGCGGAAGACCATATATATCTTTGTCCAGCGGCTCACCAGGGTCTATCCTGTTTTCGATGCCGTCTAATACAGCCATCAGAATTGCTGAAAAGGCAAGGTACCCGTTACAGGATGGGTCAGGGGTTCGAAATTCAATCCGTTTTGCCTTTGGCGATGCGGAATACATCGGTATGCGGATTGCGGCACTCCGGTTACGGCTTGAATATGCCAGATTTACAGGAGCTTCAAAGCCCGGTACAAGACGCTTGTAAGAATTGGTGGTCGGATTGGTAATAGCACACAGCGCACCGCAGTGTTTTAATATTCCTCCGATTCCGTAAAGAGCCTCCTGAGAAACCCCGGCATACTTATCACCCGCAAATAAAGGCTCTCCATTTTTCCATATGCTGATATGTGTGTGCATTCCGGAGCCGTTATCCTCGAAAAGAGGTTTCGGCATAAATGTAACTGTGCGGTTATCACGAGTTGCTAAGTTTTTAAGCACATACTTAAACCACATGAGCTGATCACCCATTTGTAGAAGCGGTTTAAATCGCATATCAATTTCCGACTGCCCCGCTGTTGCGACTTCGTGATGCTGGCACTCAACATCTATACCAAGTTTTTCAAGGGTGAGAAGCATTCGGGTGCGCAGGTCCTGAAATTTGTCTGTCGGAGGAACAGGAAAGTACCCTTGCTTATGCCTTGGTTTATAGCCAAGATTCGGGCATTCTTCTCTGCCGCTG
>DATKWZ010000019.1 GCA_035529315.1 Anaerolineae bacterium | reverse complement strand
ATTGTTTCTATAATCGTAGTTAAAATTCAAAAATTTATATGTATAGTCCATGCTTCCGGAAAAATTAGTGGTTTTGGTGTCTGTTTCGTGTACCGCGAGGTGATCGTAGTTTTTGTCTTCATTGTAGCGGAGTCGCACTTTGGGGTATTTCTCGGACTTTGTGGAGAGATTTGCGCTCCATGATTCGGTTGTAAAGCGGTTTTCATCTGTCGCCATGGTCAGGATATCAAGGCCTTTTTCAGTGATCCGATAGCCTGTGTCAGCATCAAAATATTCATTCTTTAGATTGAGCCGTATATCCGGGGTCAACTGCGTTGTTTTGGTATTGTTTGTCTCGTTTACATTAACACCAAGGTTAGCGGAAAGGTTGACCTTAGGAGTGAATTCCTTATTCACTCGAAGATTATAGTTCTGGGTAAAGCCCCAGGTGCTTGTCTCTTCTTCACCGCTCTTTGTTTCGGTTGAGAGATAAGTAAGGTTTGCCGAGCCGCTGATATCATCTCCGGCCCAGGCTCCCTGGAAGCAGACCAGGGTCAGTAAAAAAACAATAATACAGTATCTCATATCATACATTTCACATATCTTCAGTAATCAACGACTCAAGGACATCCGACCTTCATGGAATTAAGCATCGCTCAAAGCAGAAAGTTAGAAGATCAGAAGGTTAGAAAGTTAGTAACAAAATTTTTCAGCGTTCATTTCCATGGAATTTAACATTGCAATCAATTGCTCATATTCATTATCAAGTTTATCGAAAACATCTTGCTTGATGTAGCGACAGGCAAGGCAGAATTCCAGCCAGCACTGTGTCTCAGAGGCTTCCTGCATTGAATCTGTAATCTTATTTTTGAAGACAGCCAAATAACGCCTTTTCCGCCATCCTTCCGCCAAGTTGGCACATACAGAACGCGATGACCTTCGAATTTGATCTACCATGGAGAACCTTTCTTCCGGAGGAAATTTTTTCGTAACTTCAAATACCTGCATTGCCGCATCAAAAGCCCGCCTGTAGACTTCAAGATCCCGAAAATGACGTATACTCTTTTTTCTCTCCAAACGTTCTCCTTGTCTCACCCTCTAATCTTCTAATCCTCTAACCTTCTCACCCTCTCACCCTCTAACCCTCTAACCCTCTCACCCTCTCACCCTCTCACCCTCTCACCCTCTCACCCTCTCACCCTCTCACCCTCTCACCCTCTAACCCTCTCACCCTCTAACCCTCTAACCCTCTCACCCTCTCACCCTCTCACCCTCTAACCTCTGCTTTTATTTACTCCTCAATCAGAGCGATCCCGTGCGGCTTTCTTCCCACCTGAATCACCTTCTTGATATTGTATGTCGGCAGGTCTATAACAGACACATCCTCTGACATCGAATTTACGACATAAAGTTTTCTTCTCGGTCGGTCAATGGCCATCTTTGAAGGAAGGTCACCTGTTGACACGCTTCTGGTCACCAGACCCATAGCCGGGTATACAAAAGAAATCTCATTGCTGTCTGCATTCGATACATAGACGTGTTCTCGCAGACCGGACAGGAGCCATGTGGGCTTTTGCCCAACAGATATCGTCTTTGTGGTTGTATAAGAAGGGATGTCCAATACATAAATACTATTTGAGCCTGAATTGGCTACATACAGCTTATCTTCGTGGATAACCATGCCGGTTGGATTAAAACCGACTGTTACGGTATTTTCCACAGTGCTGGTATCCACATCAATGATCGATATTGAATTTGACGATTTGTTTGCCACATAAATCTTATTCCTGTCTTGATCGACTACAATGCCTGCCGGGTTGTTTCCCACTGATATGGAACCGGTTACCATATTGGAAACAGTATCTATAACAGAGATATTGTCTGAATCCGGGTTGGTCGCGTAAAGTGTCAGACCGTCTCCGGACAGCGCTAATTCAACAGGACTATATCCAAAATTACTGATTGTGTTGATTACTCTGTTTACAGCAGTATCAATAACCGAAATGTTACCGGCGCCGGAATTTGCTACATAGATCCTGCTACCGTCCGGGCTTGCCGCAATTCCCACAGGCGATTGATCTACCGCAATGGTTGCCACCACGATGTCCTGCTGTCTGTCTATAATGGTAACGCAGTTAGAGTCCGAGTTCGTTACGTAGAGCAAAACATTCTTAATCTCTATGCCCTGTTTCCGCAAGGTCATCTGTGGTCTGAAAAGGTATTTATCAAAAACAGACTCTTCGGGATTCCAGTCTGCAAAAAGCGCGAAGCTCTCTCTGGAAAACACGGAAAACTCCATATCAAAGAAATAGTTTTCTTCCGGCTGGGAAAGGGCTAAACTGAAGATTTTTCCATCCTTTTTCAGTTTTGCCTCGGAAATTGTCCATTTTATCTGTTCATACTTTCCGGCAGGCAGATAAAACTCATGTAATTTGATCTGACGCTGCGCGAGACCGTCAGAATGAATCTGCTTATCCACAGCCACATCGATCCACTCTCCCTCCTTGTTCCTAAAGCTCATGCCCGAGATAGAAAAGGAGATATCAAATGCAGGTTTTTGGGGACACGAAAGATAGAAGAAGACCTGACCCTTATTGGCTAACTGGATATCCATCGAAGTGGGTTCGAAAATACATGCCTGGATGGAAACTGCGGCCAGCACAACCATTATCAAACGAAAATTCAGGGATTTTGCCGCAATTATTTTCCTCATAACATCCTCATTTCTTTTTTTCAAACATGACTTTCCCGCGATAGATTCCGCATAACCAGCCTGTACGCCCGGATCCGGTTTTTATAAGATACCATGAAGTTAATTCATTATGTTTATCCTGGCCCAGGATTTCAAATTCTTCGCCTTTTTTCATCAACCGAATGATTCTGCTGCTTGCAGCGCTTTTTTCCCGCAGGTTCATGTTTGCAGTCAAGATATAATACTGTGCAGCCATTTGCTCTGCTAATTCTTCTCCGGCAGGAGCTTCCGGTTTGGTCTCTTTGACTAATTCTTTTGCGATGATATCTTCTGGTTTAACCTTTTCAGCTACTGCAACAGATGGAAACTCTTCCAGTTTAAGGACCTGAACACGATTGTTAAAAGTGTCCGCGACCAGCACATCCCCAGAGTCGTCCGTAGCAATATCGCTTGGGTACTGAAACCAGCCTTTGCCCCAGCCCTTGCCGCCAAGGTCAAACAAGAAACGCCCGTCTTCTGAATAGGCATTTGCGGTATGGCGCATGTAGTCGATCACATAAATCCTTTTGTTGCGATTATCCAGGGTTATTCCTCTTGGCCGGCTCAGCTTGCCGGAACCTCCACCTTTCTGGCCGAACTTAAACAGGAAATTCTCCTTGTCATCATATACGTAAATACGCCCCATGTCTTCACTCAAAAGGTATATCCTGCCGGACCTGTCTATCTCCACATCACATATTGTGGCCTTTTGCTCTTCGCCTTTCCCTAATCTGTCAACAGGGCTCAGGAGATGGGAAAACGTGCCGTCCTTATTCAAAACCACCACGCCATGAAAGCTGTTGCCGGTCACGTAAAACCGACCGACCTTGCTTATGGCAATGTTTTTTGGGCTAAAACCGTCCGAATTTTCAAACCCCTCAAAAAAAATATCCTTCTTCCACCTTAATGAAGGGCTCAATATTGATATCCTTGCTCTTTTCTGTTTTGAGCCGGATGACTGGGAAACAAAAATGTATCCCTCCGGATCAACGGCCAGACCTATTGGTGATTCGATGCCATTTGACTTGTCGATACAAAGGAGCGGGTAAAAGTCATAGGTATATATCAATATTCTGTTGTTTCCGGAATCCGTGATATATATCTCATTTTTTACGGAATCAAAGAATAATTGGGATGGATAAGACAGGATCAGGCCATTATAGTCCTCCCTGATAATATAAAGGCAGGTGATTTTTTTCGGCTTCAATTGATCAGTGGGCGCGGGATCAGTGGGCGCGGGATCAGTGGGCGCGGATTCATGCGGGATGTCGGTCTTTTGCCCGGCGACAGAGCATTGGACAGAGAGCCATAGGCTAAACAGGAAGATGCATATTATAATCTGGGTTGAGCGGTTCAATGTTCACGGTTCCCGGTTCACAGTTTTTTTAATGAATTTTGTAATGATTGAAGCAAGTTAATTTGTAACTACTCGGGTGGATAGGCTGAAGGCTGAAGACTGTTAGGAAAAAGCGCGTTTTAAAGCCATAGTTTGATGCAAGAATCAGATATTTCCGCCAAAATACGGCAATCGTGCTCTTCTGACCCCTTTAGCCTTCAGTCTAAACAGCTTCAGCCTGACTATGTGAGTAGTTACGTTAATTTTTCAATTTTTCAACAGAAGCATCTTCAATAAGAGCGGCAAAGACATAGCCTGATCCCAGATCATTGTCTACGCTCAGAGTACCCTGGACGATAATCTCGTCACCGACATCTACAGTTTCAATGGTAGTTGCCGTTAGATCGTTGTTCATTTTCTCGGCGCTTCCAGTGCCGTCTTGAATGTGAATCCAGTTTTTCCCCATAATATTGGGCAGGAATTTGACGACCTTTGCCCGCACCTTGACAGTACTCTTTGCCAGCGCTTTTTTCCCCGCATATATTTCTTCAATTGTATATGCATGGTCGCCGGTGGCCTTGATCACCCTGATGTCCTGGAGCATTGCCCCTGATTTGCCTGCTCCGGTTCCTGGTCCTGGCATAGCGCCGCCCTGAGGCATAGCGCCCGGCATCATACCTGGAGGCATCCCACTTTCGTTGTAGGCAGGTGTTTCCGCATTGGGCAAAGAGCTGCGTGCATTGCTGTCCTTTGAGAAGGGAACAGCAAATAATATGGTTGCAAACGTCTTGTCCAGTATTTTGCTGTGAAAATCCTTCATCACTATGATGTTGGCAAGTTCTATCTCGCTTCCTGTTTCAACCGATGTCTTTGGTATAGCAGCCCATATCCGGCCTGTAGAATCCTTTAAATCAAGATATGTATAATTTGTTACGTCTTTGAATTCCACAATGGAAGCCTTTAATACAGCATCCTTGGTATCGACTGTCTTGTAATTTTCTTCAATCATGGCGATTGTAAGAGCTGCTACAGAAGATGTGCTTTTTTCCTCCTTTGTTTTGTCTTTACATCCCAATGCTACAATAGCAAACCCGCATAAAAGAGATATTACCAATAACAACTTTGTTTTGCTCAAGATCATATTTTTCTCCTTCCTTTTATTATTGATGAATTCGTAAAAAAACGAATTCATCAGGTATTAAGTGTAAAGTGTTAGGTGTTAGGTTAAAGCAATTGCCTGTTTAATCATACCCTTAACACTTTACGCGGTTCGCAAAAAGTGGTTCCTCGACTTTTTACGAATTCATCATTATTAATTACCACGAAGAAACTTTTTCTTTATCTTCGTAAAAACACCGCCGTGCGCGCCTCCTTAGTTAATGGCATTGAGCTTCAACTTGCATAAGAAAAGAGAAAGCGCCATAAACACAAAAAGTTTATTTACCCTAAGTCATAGAGATTTTCAAGGAAATTCAGTAATTGTGCTAAAAATCAAGGCAAACTTGCGCTCGCTTTGCAATGTATGTATTCAGGACTTGATATGTGTATCATTACATCGTATTATCGCTAACACCGCAGCAAGCTACGGGAAATGCGCTCGCTATTGCGGTTCAACCATTCCCCTGCTCGGCTGCTCGACTAAAATTGTATAACCAACATTGGAACTAACCGGTTATGGCTGCTATATTTCTTGCTAATGCCCCATATTCCCTTAAAGAAAGATATGGCAATCTGGCTTCTGTCGGAGCCACCCTTCCACATCTTGGTTTGCTTATGTTAGGAGCAGTTTTGCGTGAGGCAGGACACCGTGTTCGAATTCTGGATGCCTCGGCCCAGGGTTTGGGCTATGAAGAAACGCTTGAAGAGGTAAAAAAATTTCAGCCTGATATAATCGGGCTCACTGCAGTAACGCCTTCGATTATCAAAACCGTAAAACTGGCCTCAATGATAAAAGATATCTGTCCAACCACACCTATAATCATCGGTGGGCCGCATTTTACCGCTGTCCCTGAGCAAACGCTCATGGACTACCCTGTTTTTGATTATGGTGTTGTGGGGGAGGGTGAAGATACTGTGGTCGAGTTAGTTGAAGCTCTGTCTGCTGATAAAATACCATCACACGTAGCAGGGGTGGCATTTCGGGGCAACGGGGAAATCAGATTCACACCTTCTCGCCAGCCCATTAAGAGCCTTGACTCTCTTCCATTTCCTGCCTGGGAGCTTTTGGATAGTTTCCCTACCCGCTATAATCCGGCGCTTTTTAAATACAAAAAACTCCCTGCAACACACATCATATCCGCGAGAGGCTGCCCCAATAAATGTATTTTTTGCGACACCTCTGTTTTTAGTCGTCAGATCAGGTTTCACAGCTCAGAATATGTTCTGGAGATGATCGGTTATTTGATAAACAATTTCGGAATAAAGGAGATTATTTTTGAAGATGACCAGTT
>DATKWZ010000018.1 GCA_035529315.1 Anaerolineae bacterium | reverse complement strand
CCAGGTACTGGTATCTTCCGGGACATCTCCCGCCATGTTTATTATGTTTTCAGTTCTTTTAGAACCCGGCGATCAGGTCATTATTTCAGATCCGCATTATGCATGTTATCCTAATTTTATCAGGTTTGTGCAGGGTGAGCCTGTAATGATACCTGTATATGAAGAAGATGGTTTTCAGCTCAGACCGGAAGCTATAAAAGAAAAAATCACAGAAAGGACGCGGGCGATATTTATAAATTCCCCGTCAAATCCAACCGGCAATCTTCTATCTGAAAGCCGTATGAAGGATATTTCTTCTCTTGTAACGCCCGGATCATCCTGTATTATTTCGGATGAAATATATCATGGCCTGGTTTACGAGGGAAAGGAGCATTCTATTTTGGAATTCACGGATAATGCCTTTGTGTTAAACGGTTTTTCAAAGCTCTATGCCATGACAGGTCTCAGGCTTGGATATCTGATCGCGCCGAAGCTTTTCATGAGGCCCATTCAAAAGGTGCAGCAGAACTTTTTTATTTCCGCCAATTCAATGATTCAGAGAGCGGGAATTGTCGCGCTTAAAGAGGCGGGAGATGATATAGCGTATATGAAAGAGACCTATAATAAGAGAAGAAAATATATGATTGCCCGCCTGAGAGAGATGGGCTTTCATATAAGCGTGGAACCAACCGGAGCCTTTTATGTTTTTGTCAACGCAAAGCACATTTCCGGCGATTCATATAAACTTGCCTTTGATATACTGGAAAAGGCGCATGTGGGCGTGACTCCAGGGATTGATTTCGGCGAAAATGGTGAAGGATATCTCAGATTTTCATATGCAAATTCCATGGAAAACATTACCGAAGGAATGAACAGGCTGGAGAAATATCTAACGCAAGGAGAAATTTTATCTTTTCAATAGGTTGCCTTGCTACGGAGGGACTCGAAATGACAAGTTTTTGTGATTTTTCAGGAAACGTGTTAGGTGCTAAGTGTTAGGTGTTAAGAGCTTGATAAAATAGACAATTACTTTAACCTGATCGCTGATCTTTGTGCCTTTGTGTCTTAGTGGCTGAACTGTTACTTAATATGAAAATAAAGTCTGCTGAATTTGTTAAAAGTGCTGTTGAACCATCCAAGTATCCTGCAGCCGATTTTCCTGAAATAGCTTTTTCAGGACGTTCCAATGTGGGTAAATCTTCTCTGATTAATACACTCTTAAACCGGAAACATCTGGTAAAAACCAGCTCTACACCCGGGCGCACCCAGCTTATCAACTTTTTTTTAATAAACAGCGCTTTTTGTTTTGTTGATCTCCCTGGATACGGGTATGCCAGGGTCCCGGCATCCGTGCAAAAAAAATGGGGCCCGATGATTGAAACATACCTTTTGACCAGGAGGACATTAAAAGGGGTTGTGCTGATCATGGATGTTCGGCGCACACCGGGCATGAAAGAACTGGAATTTATTGCCTGGCTCAACAGCTTTGATATTCCACCCATCCTGGTACTGACAAAGGCGGACAAGCTTTCAAAGACAAAACAGATAAAGCAGAAGATTATTATAGCGGAAACACTTAATGTGGATAAAGATAATCTGATCCTTTTTTCTATAAAAACAGGTCTCGGGAAAATCGATATCTGGAATGCGATTAAGAGTTTGATAAGGATTGAGGGATTGAGGAATTTACAACCAAGTGAAGTAAACGCCTTGCAAAGTGAAGAATGAAAAATACAAATAATAGCCCTGATGACTTTAAATCCGGGTTTGTAGCAATTGTAGGCGCTCCTAACGCGGGAAAATCCACCCTTTTAAACCAGATGCTTGGCGAAAAGGTTTCCATAACATCAAAAAAGCCCCAGACTACACGTAACCGGATAATCGGGGTTGTGCACAGGCCCTGCTCGCAGATTGTTTTTATCGATACACCGGGCATGCACATGGCAAAAGGAAAGCTGAACGTCAGAATCGTGGATGTAGCCCTTTCATCCTTAGGCGATGTTGATATAGTGCTTGTATTAGTGGATGTGTCGAATCGGGACCCAATTTCAGAGGACTTTATTGTTAAGCAGCTTAAAAAAAAGCAAACAAGGGTTATCCTTGTGCTTAATAAGATAGACCTTGTGGATAAATCCATGCTTCTTGCCGTCATAGACAAATGGTCAAAAGCACATGCTTTTGAGGCTATAGTGCCTGTTTCAGCAAAACGCGGAGATCAGGTTGAAGCGCTTCTTGATTTTATGGAAAGCCTTTTGCCGGAGGGCCCGCCTTTTTTTCCGGAAGATACTTTAACAGATATGCCGCAGCGGTTTATTGCCGCAGAAATGATTCGGGAAAAGATTTTCCGTCTAACAGGTCAGGAAATACCTTATTCTACAGCAGTTACAATAGATTCTTTTGTAACAAAAAAAAAGGGAGAGCTTGTAACTATTAATGCTACTATTCATGTGGAGCAGGCATCCCAGAAAGGAATTATAATTGGGAAAGGCGGCAGTAAGCTGAAAACGATCGGCGAACAGGCGCGCAAAGATATAGAAAAAATGGTTGGGTCAAAGGTGTTTCTTAAGCTTTTTGTGCGTGTGCAAAAAGACTGGAGTAAAGACACCATAGCGCTCAGGAATTTTGGTTACTGATGATTGTGTCCTTTCATCCATTGTTTGAAGCAGATAAAAATATTATATGTGCCGGCAGAAACCCGGATAGCGGGGATCTTGCCGCCATAAAAGCCGCTGATGCGGTAATCCTGCCCCAGGGATGCTATAAATCCCTGTACAATATGGCCCGCGACAATTGCGCGAATATCTTCCCCAATTATGATGCAAGGTTTAAATATCCAGGCAAAATCGGCCAGACAAAGCTGTTTCAGAATAAAGGGTTTTTACTTCCGGAAACAGTGGTATTTCGCGATACAGATTCTTTTATCAATCATTATGGCGAATCTTCAGAGCGACTATCTCTTGATTTTCCTTTTGTATTCAAGTTCGACTGGGGTGGAGAAGGGGAAAATATTTATTTAATAAAGTCGGTTGAAGATCTTCAGGAGGTTTTGCAAAAAGCCTCAATATATGAAAACTCAGGTCAGGCGGGTTTTTTAATACAGGAGTATATTCCATCTCAAAACAGGTCATTAAGAGTCGTCGTCATAAACCGGAAGATAATTACCTACTGGCGTGTTTTGAAAAACAAAGAAGAATTTTGCTCCAATCTCTCAAAAGGGGCTGTTATAGATTTTGATTCAGATCCGGACTTGCAGGAGACGGCCGGTTTTTCGGTAAAAAATTTCTGCAAACAGACGGGAATAAACCTTGCCGGCATTGATATTTTATTTTCATCAGATGCTGCAATAAAAGAGCCGCTTTTTCTTGAGATAAATTATTTTTTCGGCAGGCAGGGCCTTGGCGGATCTGAAAAATATTATGAGTTGCTGGTGCCGGAAATAAGAGGATGGATAGAGAGCCTGTGAAACCGTTTGCATACGATTTAGACGAGGCGGACATAAAAAAGGAACGCCGCAAAGCAAGAGAGCTCAGGGTGTCTCAATGGTGGAAACGCCGCTGCGCGAAGGGTATATGTTATTATTGCGATCGCGCTGTTTCACCAAAAGAGCTTACCATGGACCATATTGTTCCAATAGGACGTGGCGGCAGGAGCACAAAAAGCAACGTGGTTCCATCGTGCAAGGGCTGCAACAACAAAAAAAAACAGCTTCTTCCCATGGAATGGGAGCAGTACTTAAATGACAAACAGAGTGGGAATGACGGTGTCGATCATAACCTTTTGATATGATCGACAAGTTGTTTCAGGTTACAGTGTCGCAGGCGGCATAATATAGCTTTATATATTTTGCGCTTGCATTCCAGCTGTCAAAATGGTTCTAATATATTATACAAATTTCCATTTTCTCTTTGAACTTTACTTTCCGCGTGTATCGTCCGTCCTGAGGAATTTAGGTTTGTAGAGCTATTGAATACTCTTTCAGGGAGCTTTGAGCGAGAGCCCCTTAGCATGAGGTGTTAAACAAGGAGGTAGCTGCTATCATGAAAAAAAGTTTTATTTATTTGCTTTTGCTCGTTTTATTCCTGCACCTTTTTTCCTGTACTCAGGAGCAGGAAAAGGAAGATAAAATACTGGCTGGAATAAATGATCGCAAACTAACCATTGATGAATTTCAATCTCAACTGGCGGCAGAGCTGGAGATGGATGAAGCCTGTAAATTGACCAAAGAAGTCAAAAAGGAATTTTTGGAAGAACTTATAAGAAAAGAGCTTCTTATCCAGGAGGCCAAAAAGTTAAAATTAGACAGAAAGAAAAAATTCATCAGGGCAATCGAACGTTACTGGGAAAGCACGCTTATAAGAGACTTGGTGGAAATGAAAGGTGAAGAAATCAGTAATAGAATTTTGATTTCCGAAGAGGAGATCAAGACCCGTTATAATGATATGAAAAAGCCGGGAAAGAAACTTCCTCCCCTTGATGGATTACGGGAAAAGATTGTCGAAGAACTCAAGGAAAAGAAAAAGACAGAAATGTTAAAAGAGTGGATTAACGATTTAAGAAAAAATTCAAAAATCGAAATTAACGAGAAACTTCTCTATAAAGATTAACCGGCATGCTTCCCGCAAGCCCTGCCCGGAAGGACGGGGCCAAGGGGTGCTATAACAAAATGGCCGTTTTCCTTACCTGGCCGCGAAGCACTGCCGTCAGGCAGAACCCTTGCCGGCAATGACGGGGAGGCTTCAAAAAGGAGGGGACATGTCTCAACAAGAGCGAATTTATAAAAGAAAGAACTATTTTATTAAAAGAGATTTTCAGTCTAAATTTATCCTGAAGTTCTGTCTCATTCTCTTAATCGGAACAATTTTATCCACGGGTCTGCTTTTTCTTTTTTCTCAGGGCACATTAACCTCTTCATTTGAGCAATCGAGACTGGTCATAAAGAATACATCCTTGGCCATTCTTCCCTCTCTTATTTATACCAATCTAATCACACTCGGGCTGATAACCCTGGCCACGATAGTAGTCACCCTTTTTGTTTCTCACAAGATAGCAGGCCCTTTGCTCCGTTTTGAAAAAGAACTGAAAGAAATAGAGAAAGGAGATTTAACCAAAAGCATAAAACTCAGAAAAAAGGATCAAATAGCCGACTTGTCCGGCAGTTTAAACACAATGACAGCAGGTCTGCATGAAAAGGTTCTGGATATCCGGACCGGGGTGGAAAATCTCATTGAATCGGCATCCAAACAAAACGCACCGCAAGAGTTAATTGAAGAGTTGAATCATCTACGCCAAACGATCGAAATGAACTTTAAAATCTAACATCGGGATGTCATCTTCATGCCGTTTAGAAATCTTTCCAAAACCCTTTTGTTGATCATAATATGGGTAAGCTTTTTTCTCCTCTTCCCGTACGGGTCGGTGCGTGGTGAAACAGCGAAAGATATCATCTGGCAGAAGATTGTGACCAAATACACCATTATATGTTATCAGACACAGGAAGACCTGAAAGAATTCAGCAAGCATGTGGATTATTACCCGGGGGAGTGGGGGATTAAACGGCTATTTCCCAGTTCGGATTCCAACGATCTCATAAATAACCTGAAAAAGAAGGTGGATGCCTTATATGAGAGGGTGCAGGAAATACTGGATATGCGCAAGAAAATGAAAAAAGTCACCATTAATATCTATAATAACAAGGAACAATTGCATGCCGCATATTTTGACATTTATAAAAAAAACTATCAATACAAAGCCTGGTATATATATGAATATCACGTTATATACGTAAACTTCGATGATATAAACGAAGGTATATTAGCCCACGAGATGGCCCATTCGATTATCGACCAGTATTTAACAGTTCGGCCGCCAAGAGTCACGGCCGAAATTCTGGCCCGTTATGTCGACAGCCATCTTTTTGACTAAGCCCCATGCGCCACGCCCATTACTATGATTGATATTCACGTCCATATTTTGCCGGGGATTGATGATGGTCCATCCACACTCAAGGAATCCCTGGAAATGGCCCGTATAGCCGTGGAAAATGGCACGCGGATCATGATTTCCACCCCCCACTGCCTGAACGGCGTGTACGTCAACTGGCGAAAGGATATCTTGTCTGCCTGTACGGAATTGAACTCGGCGCTAAAGAAGCACAACATCCTCCTGGCTGTGTTGCCTGGTTCAGAGGTCCGCCTGAGCCCGGAAATCATGGATGCACTTGATAAAGGCCGATTGATGACCATGAATGACATGGGACGATATATTTCTTTAGAACTTCCGGATCAATTCATCCCCAAGGCGATCATCGGTTTTATCAACCGCCTCAAAAATAGAAATATAACGCCTGTTATAACCCATCCTGAAAGAAATCCGGCCATTCAGCACGATGTTAAGTTATTATCCGATCTTATCTCTGCCGGCGCCCTTTCCCAGATAACCGCGGGCAGCCTCACAGGAGGATTCGGACAACAGACTTTAAAATGTTGCCAAAGGATAATTAAGCTGCAAATAGTCCATTTTATGGCTTCGGACGCTCATTCTCCTGAAGCAAGACCTCCCAACCTGCGCGCGGCTTTTAAAAATCTTTCTTATCTTGCTGGAAAGATCCGGGCAGAAAGGATCGTGTTTGAAGCCCCTCAAGCGGTTCTGGAGGGGAAGGAACTCCGGGCGTTTTTTTCTTGACAGCATAAAGACAAGTGATATTATGCATAAAAAAGTTGTAAAAACTGGGTGTCTCTCAACGCGGTATTTTTTTACAGGAGGTGCTTGATATGAAAAAATTTCTGAAAACCCACCATGCAAAAGACAAATTAAAAATATTCATCGTCGGTTTCCTGGCTATAATGTTTCTTGTTGTCCCGGTTCTGGCCCAGGAGATGTCCGCGGAAGAAAAGCTTGCGAAAGCCATGGAATTATCCACACAAGCTTATGAAATGGCGATCAAGGCGCAAGAGACCGGGGCTGTTGAACTGGCAAAAGAAGCCCTGGCCATTGCAAGTGAGGCCTCAAGGCTTATCGCCGATGTAGCCTCTTATGCCGGCGAAACCGGCAACGCGGAACTGGCACAGGCAGCGATGAACATGACCAGTAATCTCGACGCGGCTATCAATCAGATCAGGGCGGCAGCTCAATATATTGCTCAGACCAGTACAGACCCGGGTACCGTTGACGCTGCTAACGAGATTTTAGCAAAGGCCGAAGAGACTCAAAATTTAAACAACAACACCATGGCGATACTCATTGCCTCTGGCGCTGTTCCAGGACTGGCTGAAGCATACGAACCACCTCCCGGCTTTGAAGTTCCGGTCGATGAGGAACCCCCCATTCAGGATATAACGGCGGCAAGTCCGATATAAGCGCTATACTCAGGAGGACTCTTATGAAATTTGAACCGCAAAAGCGGGCTCATTCCCCGCAGTTTGTTGAAGCAAGGCGGAAATCCCGTCCTGTCGGGGCTGTGGAGTTAGCGAGCGAATCTAAAAACAGCAAACTTTCTTACGGTCGAAGATTCCAGGCAGCTTGTTGCGGGGAGCTTCAAAAAAGGCTGGTCGTTCTGATTGTATTGATACCGTTGCTATTATTTTTTTCCGCGACCAGCCTGAAGGCCGCGGATATAACAATCAAGCCAAGAATAGCGACAAGCTGGAAAACGGACGATAATTTTTTTAAGGCAGAGACCGGTGAAAGAAAGGTAGATACATACCTCGTTCAACCGGGGATTGATCTTGGTTTTGAAACACCCAGAACAAAAGTACTTCTTAACTATACCCTTAACGCATATTACTATGATGACAGGGATACGGTTCCGTCAGGTCAGCTGAAGGCGAATGATGACGATTATGTCGGGCACACGGTCGTTTTTAATTCCAGATACCGGGCTTTTGATCGTTTGCTGATAGGGCTGGATGATTCTTATAACAAGACACGTGATTCCGCGGATTCGGACAGATTAAGCAACGCCACGGACAGGGATAAGTACGAAGTCAACCGCTTGACCCCCTCGTTTTTTTACGATTTTGGGGCAAAATTCACAGCAGGCCTCCGTTATCGAAATACAACAATCGACTATTCAAAGAATGACAACGAGGATTCCATTGAACATCGGGGCATGTTCGATCTGATTTACAATTTT
Source organism: Anaerolineae bacterium (assembly GCA_035529315.1). Classification (NCBI taxonomy): domain Bacteria; kingdom Bacillati; phylum Chloroflexota; class Anaerolineae; species Anaerolineae bacterium. The sequence continues at coordinate 15,493 of DATKWZ010000018.1, read as the reverse complement.
ACACGCAAAACATCACTTGATCTTGAGTATCAGCACTGGAAGAAGGATTACGATAAAACCACCTCCGATTACACTTCGGATCAAATTCAAATGATTTTCAAAAAACAGTTCAACTATATTGAAATTAAAGCAGGGGGCGGATACCACGAACGTGATTTTGATGATCCCACTCTGAATAGTATTGATACCATGGCTTACACTATTAGTGTCAGAGCTCAGAATCCGCCTGCTCCTGAGACCAGACCGAGGAGCTATTTGGAGCTTTCTAGTGAACTGAACTTTAACGATCAGGGCGTTGCAGACAGTTATTACAAGGCTCACCGGTTTTCCGTGGATGCGGGGCACATTTTTCTGGAAAAGTTAAAGTTGGATGTCGGAGGATACTACCAGAATTCTGATTACGAAAGAACTACCGGACTTACCCCGGAAGGGACTACAGAATTTCGGGATGATGATACCTACTTTATTTCAGGAAGCATCGGATATATTTTCGCCGATTATCTTACATTGTCTGTTAGCGCTAATTATGAGGATCGGAATTCCAATCTGAGCGGCTATGATTATGACAACAAATCTGTTATGGCCACACTCGATTTCGGTTATGATATAGGCCGCAGATAGAGCGCGTTGAGTGTAGAACATGGCGCATAGAGCATGGTGCGATATTTATGCGCCATGCTTTTTTAATTTAATAGTATAGGAATTTCCTTTCATGAAATAACAAATCACAAATATCAAATAAATTACAACGACCAAAATTCCAAACCCGTATATGATCTTGAAGAAAGAACATTTCAATTCGCTAAAGTTGCCTGGGCTTTTCGTTAGATGTTTTGGTGATTGAATATTGGAATTTGGGATTTTATAGGTTCACATGGAGATAGTTTTGAAAAATGTTCAATATTTGTTGATTTTCCTTATATTATTACCCGCCCAGACGTGGTGTCAAGACAAGGCGCATCTCATCGGTTCCCAGGATGTGCTTACGCTTAGTATATATGCCGCCGGAGAGCTGCAGCAGGAAGTTGATCTGACCGTTTCAGACGAGAACATGGTCAATGTACCCTTCATCGGTTCGATTAAGGCGGAGAAGCTTACAATCAGTGAACTGGAAGCGCGGATTGTCGAGACCCTTAAAAAGGATTATTTTGTCGATCCTCAGGTGCATATATTTATCAAAGGGTACCACAGTCTCAGTAACTTTATATCAGTGGAAGGACAAGTAAAAAAACCCGGAGTTTATGACTATCAGCGGGGAATAACGGCTCTTAACGCCTGTATCGTGGCGGGTGGTTTCGATAAATTCGCCGCGCCAAACCGCGCCAGGATTATACGTAAAGAGAATGACGAACAGGTTATCATTAAAATCAACCTCAACGACGTTAAAGAGGGAAAAATCCCGGATATCGAGTTGAAGCCCGGAGACCTTATTCTTATACCGGAAACATGGCTGTGAGAGCATGGAGCATGGAGCGTAGAGCATGGCGTTTGCTGAACTTGGAGTAACAATGCTTAATCGAGAACCGGAACAATCCGTCCACCTCACCGAATATTACTACATACTAACAAAGCACAAACGGGTTGTAATAGCCTCTTTGATTCTGCTGGTGACCCTGACCATGCTCTTTACCTTTCAGATGAAACCGGTCTATCGCGCCACAGCGATCTTAATTATCGACACAGAGCAGAGCGCATCGCCCCTGACCGGCGAGAGGATGGATTACGAAAGCTATGCTTCTCAATCCCTGACCTTCAACACACATTTCAAGCTGATCACTTCCTATTCTCTCCTGCAAAAGGTGGTCAAAACCCTTAAACTGGAACAGCTTGACATTAAAGAGGGTATAGAGGTCAGCCCCTGGAAGGAACTTCTGACACAATTCAAAAAGAATATCCATCTCCTGTTCGAGAGAGAGGAAAAACCTCTTACACCCCAGGAAAAGCTGGCTGAACTCACGGAAAAACTGAAAGCAAAGATAGATATCGAAGAGGTAAGGGATACCCGCCTTTTGAAGATAAGCGTGGAAGATCATGATCCTGTGATGGCCAGGGATATCGCTAATACCCTGGCCGATTCTTATATCATTTTCAACATTGATGGCCGCCTTAAGTCCTCCCAGAACACCATGAGCTGGATGACTGATCAGTTGTACGAGACAAAGAAAAAACTGGAAGACGCTGAAGAGCAATTTTTAGCCTATAAACAGCAGGCAAAACTGTTTTCCGTTGAGGGCAAGCAGAAAGTCATTTCGCAGAAGATACAGGAATTTAACGATGCCTATCTTCAGGCCAGGAATAAACGGCTTGAACTGGATGCCAAACTGAAACAATTAGACGAGCTCGAATCAAAGGGGGATGTTTTTCGTGTTCGTTTCCTGATTGACAACGCTCTCATTGATAATCTTTACAGCCAGATGCTTGAGTCGGAAATGGAATTTTCTCACCTCAGCAACACTTACAAATCCAAACATCCTAAAATAATCCATGTCAAATCCAAAATAGATAAAACCAGAAGAAAGCTCAATGAAGAATTAAAAAAAGAGATGGAAAACCTGAAGGCTGAGCGGTCGGTATTACTGTCAAGAGAAAAAGTCATGGAGAAGACCATAGCCGATTTTGAAAACGAAGGCCTGGAAACAAATAAAAAGGAATTTAAATATACGATCCTTGAAAGAAATTTGGGAACAAACCAGAAGCTCTATGAAACCCTGCTTTCCAAGATAAAAGAATCCAACATAACCGGTAATATCAGCGTTTCAAATATACGAATCACGGAAGAGGCGGTGATACCCCAGGCGCCTATCAAACCAAACAAAAAACTTAATCTGATCCTGAGCATTATTTTCGGCCTGATGACCGGTGTCGGTATCGCTTTTTTATGGGAATACCTGGATCGTTCCCTGCGAACCGAGGAAGATGTCCGGAGGTATCTCGATTTACCGGTACTCTCCATCATTCCGATGGCAGATGAAAGTTCAAAGCTAAAAGAAATCTCAAGATCGGGAGTTCAAAGCTGAAAGCAATGAAGTCAAAAAAATCCTTATCCTGCAAATCACTTAATCTTTCACGGCTGTTCATGGATAATTATCCGGCAAAATCCCGATATGCCGAAGCATACCGTACCCTGCGGACCAATATCCATTTTTCCTTTATGGAAAAAGATTTTCAAACTCTTTTGATAACCAGCGCCGGTGAAGGTGAGGGAAAGACCAGTACGGTTGCCAATCTGGCCTATACCATGGCTCAGGCCGGAAAATCCGTCTTGATGATTGATGCTGACATGAGAAAACCTTTACTCAGCCGTCTGATTCCCTCCTATGCGTCCCAGGGCCTTAGCGGGTTGCTATCCGACGTCTTTGGCGCCGATGTCCGGGATGGCTCGCTTGATGAATACGGGATACACGATCTTTTAAAGCTGCTGTCCCTTAAGAAAAGTACCGGTCTTTTATATCTTTCCGATGGAAAGGAAAAAATAGAGCTTTTCTTTTTGCATGGTGAGATAATGGATCTAAACTGGCCGACCCGGCCGGATGAAAAAAAATTGTCCGCTGTCCTGCTCAAAAATAATTTAATTACCAGGGAACACGCCAAACTGGCCATTGATCGTCAGAAGGATACCGGATATAAACTCGGTTTCATTCTTGTCAGCATGGGGCTTTTGAGCAGAGATGATCTGACTATATATCTGACCATCCACATGATTGAGGGTCTCCAGATAGCGCTGCAGTTTAAAAAAGGAACATTTTCATTCAAAAAGCTTCCGGAATCCGATTTTAAACAAGCCTCTTTTAAGCCGGTCGATTTCTATCAGTTATACAGACAGGTGGTTAACGGGGAAGAGGAACTTTCTTATCTGCAGAAAAAAATCGATTCAGCCATTCTAAAGACCGATGTGGCGAATCTTTTCCTGCTGCCCGCTGGAAAGACCCCCCCTAACCCGTCCGAGCTTCTGGGTTCAAAGCGGATGTCTTTTCTGATCTCCAATCTGAAGAAAAGGTTCGACGCCCTGATCATCGATTCATCTCCCATTCTGCCGGCAAGTGACGCCCTTCTTCTGGTGCCTCAGACAGATGGTGTCGTTATGGTAGTCAAGGCAGGTCTGATAAATCGTGAACTGGTAAAAAAAACGGTGGATCAACTCCGGCTTTCACAGGCCAACCTGCTCGGTGTAGCTCTCAACTCGGTGGATATAAAAAGGGAGGGCTACTATAAAAATTACCACAAATATTATTCAAAATATTATGGGCACGAAGCATAGCGCCAAGCACTATGCGCTATGCCTTATGCGCTACGCGCTATGCGTTTTGACCCTGTTTGCGTTTTACAAACTTACCTTCCGGCTTATCTCGGAAACGCACATACATCGGGCCGGAAATCTTTTCAGGCAAGGATATTACGGCCTGACTCTCAACCACCTCAAAAAGGCGGATCATTACCAGCCCCGCGATTACAGGATACAAAAAGAACTGGGGAAAATATACTATAAACTGGCGGATTTGCAGCCGGAAATTAAGGGGGTATTTTTCTTTATAAATAAGGCAAAAGAGCGCTATCTTGAAACATTACGGCTCAACCCGCTCGACGCGGAAGCCGCCTATGCGTTGGCCAGGGGTGAGGAACGATTGGAACGCCTGGATCGACGCCTCCATCCTGAAGAGAAAAACAATAAATACAATCCCACGCGTTACTTTAAAGAGGCCATCCGCCTGAGACCCAATGGAATACTCTATCACTACGGTCTGGCACGCTACCTTTACCGCCAGGGGAAGAATGATGAACTTGTTTCGGTTGCAGGCGCTCTCACCCGTATTTATCCACCATCCTGTAATTATTTGAAAAAGGAGGATTTCTGGTCTCCATCGGTCAGGGAAGCATGCAAAAGCGGGCTTCAACAGGCCATAGACAGAAAAACATCTCTCAGGGATGCTCATAAGAACATGTCTCATATACTGGCTGAAGAAAAAGAATTAGACAGCGCCATATCCCATTACAGACAGGCTCTCAGCTATGGCGCATTTAACAATTCCGCCGGGGATTATATGCACCTTGGCCGACTCTATCTTAAGAACAGACAGAGCAAGGATGCGGAAAGCAGTTTTCTGAAAGGCCTGGAGCTAAGCAAGGCAAAGGAAAAAGATCTGGAAAGACTTTTCAGTGTCTATAAGAAAGAAGGCCGGCTCGAGGAATTTTGCGGGCTCTGCCGGGAAGCCGGCAACCGTTATTCCGGTTCTTCAAAAATGCAGACGCTTCTCGCCCGATCGCTGATCGATCTGAAACAGTACAGAGAGGCACAGCACATACTTGACGAAATTAACCGGAAAGAACCTTCGGCAGAGGCTTATTACTGGCTGGCCCGCATCGCGGAAACAGAAAATGACCGGGACAGAATGGAGCTGTCCATACAGAAGGCAACAATGCTTGATCCCTCCAACAGCCAATATCACCTGATTTTTTCTCAGGTGCTCAAAAAGCGTAACAAACTGGAAGGCGCTGAAAAGGAGGCGGGTCTCGCCATTAAACACCAGGCGGCCAAACCGTCTCCATGGCTATATAATCACAGGGCAGAGGTAAGGTGGTCCATGAAGGACTACATGGGGGCTTTCAGGGACTGGAGATTCGCAATAGTTCTGAAACCGGACAGGGCCTCTTTTTATGCGCAGGTTGCCGAGGTCTGTATAAAAATGGGAGACTGGCGACAGGCAATGGACTACTATCAGAAGGCTCTTAAACTCGATTCCGGAAACAAGCTATACCGGAAGAGATACCAGGATCTCAAAGCAGGAAGCTGAAAGCTGAAATATCAGCAATATTATCAATAAATACTATTGGTTATAAATGATTCGCGCGTGTAACTTAAGGGGCGGAGCTGTATGGGGCGAGCGCAAAGTTGAGAACCTCCCGGACTTTCTGTTCCTGTATGGCCGCCTCTTCTTCGGATGCATAGGCTCCTAACATGATATTGTAGGTCTCCGCTTCCCCGGATGAGGGAGAAAGAATGGCTAAGAAATGGTTTTTTCTCAGGGCATCGATTATCTTTTGAGAAGAAGTTAATCCCTGCCCGGAGTTGATCAACAGTGAAAACAGGAGTTTTACAGGGCGCGCGTCTTTGTGGATATCATGGCTTTGTTCCAAATTCTTGAGATAAGACCGACAGGCATTGAGGGATTTAAATCGTCCAATCATGAGCCGATACCAAAGACCTTTTGAGCCCAGGTCTACCAATGTGGCCAGACGAATGGTGCCGTCATCCGTTTTTTTATCAATAAATCTCTCGGCGCTATTACTGTTTTGGATCCGGACTGATGCAGCGTGAATGAGATACGGACTGTTTTCAAAAGGGACTACTTCAATTATCGTGAATTTCTCTTTGGCTGGGGCCGGTTGTTCCAAAACAACTTCAGGCTTGATATCTTCAGGTTGTTCCAAAACAACTTCAGGCTTGATATCTTCAGGTTGTTCCGTGACGGCGAGAACGGGGACGGTGTATTTCAGGGGAACGTCATCAATTATCTTCCTGACTACAATTTCCATTACCTCTTCGATCGCCGGGGCGGAAGGCCCTGTTTTCGCGGATGAATAGGTATAATTCATATTCCAAAGCATTTTGTTTGTTTCGGGTTGTATCAGCTTGGCATAAGCGCCAATTGAGGTGGGCAAGAAGCGTGTTCGATTTCCGAGATAAGCGTGGGTCACGGCAATCTCGAGAAAGGCATCCGCCTGGGTCTGGAGTTCTAATTTTGATATTTTCTTTTTCGAGGTATAGTCTTTTTGAACCAGGAAAAATTTTTTTCTCTCAAGGGAGGTTTGTGTGAATATTTCAGCAAAAAGAAGACCATTCGCGTTGCTATCTTTCGACACGATAACTACCGTCTTGATTTCGTCAAAATTGAATTGCGGATCAGCATAAGAGGACACATAGATCTTGGGGGCGCAGCCATAAAAAATCATCAGGCTTAGACCAGAAAGCAGAATGGCGAAAAAAAAATTCCGTGAAGTTCGTAGGTTTTTCATGTTATATCTCTCCATATGCTTATAGAAGATTTAATGAAATCCAGCGATTATTATAATAAATACAAACAGTAAGATATTATGTCAATGAAAAAGTGAAACATTCTTGACCGGTTTTAATCCAAAATGCAATATTTAAAATTAATAATTCTCAATGATAAACTATAACCTGTCAGCTATATCCCGGTATGCGCCACGCGTCACGCGTTACGCAATATTTGTTTTGCTCATCTTTACCCCGCTTGCACGAGGGTCTGTGCAGGGCTGGGCCGTAACCATTATCCAGATGGTCACCTTGATAGCCCTGAGCCTCTTTCTGCTCGAAAAGAGTCTGACATGGAACTGGAAATGGATAAAAACCCCATTGGACTTACCCCTCTTAATCCTTCTAATCCTTGTAATCCTTGCCACTATTTTCTCACAAAATAGAGGCATCAGCATCTGGTCCTTTATTCAACTACTCAACTATTTAACTATTTTCTATTTAACCATACACCTGATCCGTACCCGGTCCCAGTTCAAACAGATTATATATCTGATTGTCGGAGTGGCGACATTTCTTTCCGTGTTCGGCCTGTTTAAGAAATTCGGTGCCAATCCCTTCCCCTGGTGGGACTATGGCGATCTCAAATACATCCCTGATTGGGTGTCAGCCACCTACGGCAACCACAATCACCTGGCCGGATATATGGAAATGGCGATTCCCCTCATACTGGGCCTCTTCCTGTTGGGTTATAGAACCGGAAAGGTTTTTATCCTTTCTTACTTAACCCTCCTGACCCTTACTGCTTTAATCCTCAGTTTATCCCGCGGGGGGTGGATCGGTTTACTCCTGGGCCTGACCTTTATGGGTATTGTTCTCCTGACAAACCAATATTTCACCGGAAAGAAATTAATCGCGGTGCTGGCAGGCGGATTTTTAGCGGCGGCTTTCATTGTTCTGGCAAGCACTCCGGTAGTGGAACGTATCCGGACCGTCATGGAAAAAGAAGAAGAGACCAGCTTTCATTCCCGAATGATGGTTTGGGGAGGGGTCATGGAGATGATAGAAGATTATCCCCTGCTGGGAACAGGCCCCGGCACCTTTTCAACCGTCTTTACACAATATCAGCCGCCGGGATTGTCAAGTCGCTTTACCATGGCGCACAACGATTATCTCCACTTTATTTCAGAGGCAGGCCTTCCATTGATCGCCATCATAATCTGGATGATTATCGCCCTTTACCGAAAGGGATTCAGGAAGATGCAAAACCCCAGCCGTCTGGTTCGGGGGATTACCATCGGCGCCATGTCCGGGATAACGGCAATACTTGCGCACAGCATCAGCGACTTTAACCTGCACATCCCGGCCAACGCGCTGCTTTTTACCGTCCTTGCCGCCCTTGTAGCAGCGCCGCTCCCCATCGACAATGGACAATGAGCTACACCTCTAACCCAAAACTTTCTTTAACCCTTAACCCAAAACTCAAAACCCAAAACTCAACACTTTCTTCCAAGCCCTTAACCCAAAACTCAAAACCCAAAACTCAACACTTTCTTCCAAGCCCTTAACCCAAAACTCAAAGCCCAAAACTCAAAACTTTCTTCCTCTGGATAATTATAAATTATGGAAAAGAAGATAGATGAAAGGACATTTGATTTTGCGTTGAAAGTCGTTGATCTTTATAAATATTTAACAGGGAACAAAGAGTATGTTCTTTCAAGGCAGATGTTAAGATCTGGGACATCAATAGGAGCAAACATTCAAGAGGCTCAAGCAGCTCAAAGCAAAGCTGATTTTATTTCTAAAATGTCAATCGCTTCAAAAGAGGCAAGAGAGACAAAATATTGGCTTCGTCTCCTATCCAAATCCGACTATCTTAATGGATATTCGAGAAAAGCTGAAACACTTGCCGAAGTAGATTCAATAATCAACATCATAACAAAAATAGTAAAAACATCCTCTGAAACGCAAAAGTAATCACTCAAAACCCAAAACTCAAAACTCAAAACTTTCTTTAACCCTTAACTCAAAACCCAAAACCCAAAACTCAAAATTATCCTGTATCCTGCTCTTAGTGGTTCAAGAGCGTTTTTTCATTCAAAATTAAAAATTAAAAACTCAAAATTATCCTGGATGTCCCCCTGAGGCTCCTATGACGACTGTTGACAAAAAAGATGATTTGTATAATATAATACCAACATTATTCTTTCATAATTTAGGGAGAGTGAACCATGAAAGGCATGAAAGCAAAGAGAATAAGATTTAAGATCGGTAGTTTATGGGAAAGTCCAGCGCTACATATATTATTAACCAAAGAAAACGATGTAATCGTTGCCCGCTGTTTGGATTTTACAGTTTCTTCCCATGCTAAAGATGAGAAAGCCGCTTTAAAAGCATTAGCTGATTCTATAAAGGAATATGTTTTGACTGCGGTAGAAAACGATGCGATTAATACAATTTTCGACACAGCGCATGGTAAATATTGGAGGCTATATAACGAATTAGAAGCTAAACAGTCTTCCAGGAGTCTGAAGATGTCTATAAAAAAATCATTAATGTCTATTCCCAATGATAATCTCCAGCAATCAACTACCGAAATAAACTATGCCTAAGCCGTTAGAATTAAGGAAAGTAATAAAAACGCTCAAGATGTACAGCATTATTTATGTGACAGGCAAAGGCAGACACCCCAAATTTTATGATCCTGAGACACATAAGTCTTACCCCATCAAGTCGCATGGCAAAAAGACGCTTGTTTTGTCATATGCACTTGATGATCTGATAGAAAAATTTGATCTGCCCGCAGACGTTTTTGATAGATAATTTTATGCCACGCCAAAAATTTCTTTTTTCGACGTAGTCTGCTCTTAGTGGTTCAAGAGCGTTTTTTCACTCAAAACTCAAAACTCAAAACCCAAAACTTTCTTCCAAGCCCTTAACCCAAAACCCAAAACCCAAAACTCAAAACTTTCTTTAACCCTTAACCCAAAACTCAAAACCCAAAACTCAACACTTTCTTCCATGCCCAAAACCCGGAAGTGCCCTCTTGCTTTTTTGTGCCTTTTGTGAGAAATTAAAATAAAAATGAGAAACTTATAAACTGAAGGATGTTCCGGAAATGCCCGCAAGGCGGCTTTAAATAAAATGTCCGTTTTTACTTGACCACAACACAAATGAAAGGATGTGACAAAATGGAAACAAGAAGAACATCACTTTCCTATAGTGACTATGCAAGAGGAATTAAGTGTTTAAGCATAGATGAACAATTGACCCTCTTGGAAATCATATCAACCAGGCTCAAAAAATCCATCGGGAAAAGAAGAAAAAAAAGCAGTATTATGGAGCTTGAGGGACTGGGAGCCAATATATGGAAAGGTATTGATGCTCAGGATTATGTTCATAAGGAGAGAGAATCATGGGATTAGTCGATGAATTACGAGGGTTGAGGATTTGTATCGATACTGCTCCATTTATATATTTCATTGAAAAAAATCCTAAATATCTGAGCATGTTGCGACCGTTTTTTGCTGAAATCAATGCTGGGAAAATTGATGCGTTAACATCAACGATCACATTATTGGAGGTATTAGTCCTTCCATTCAAGACGAAAAATGAATCTTTGGCCGAAAAATACCGTGATATATTACTGTACGCTGAGGGATTAACAACTTTTGAGATTTTTCATGAAGTTTCAGAATTGTCATCGAAGCTTAGAGCAAAACATTCAATCAGAACTCCTGATGCAATCCAGATAGCTGTTGGGATAATATATGGCGCTGATGCATTTTTGACCAATGATTCCAGCCTGAAGAAAGTAAATGATATCAGAGTGGTGATACTTGAAGATTTTTTAGAAAAGTAACAACCCTATGCCACGCCAAGCCAGACTTGATGCTCCCTGTGTCTTGCAACACATAATGGCCCGGGGGATCGAACGCCGAAAAATCTTTTGGGACGATAAAGATCGCGCTTCCTTTCTTGAACGCTTGGCCATCATCCTTGAGGAAACCCAAACTCAATGCTACGCGTGGGCGCTGATCCCAAATCATTTTCATCTGCTTTTACGTACCGGGCCAATATCTCTCAGCACAGTAATGCGCCGCCTTATGACCGGATATGCAGTAACATTCAATATACGTCACAAGCGAAGCGGACACCTTTTCCAGAATCGTTACAAGTCGGTCATCTGCGAAGAAGATGCATATCTGCTGGAATTGACTCGGTATATTCATCTAAATCCGTTGCGTGCCGGCCTTGTGGAAGACCTGAATGCACTGGATAAATATCCTTGGTCGGGTCACAGTGTACTGATGGGCAAATTACAAAACCCACTCATCCCAAAATTAGAAAAAGAAGTTTCTTCCGCTGACAAGCGGATTGCTTTTTCACAGTTTCGTCCGGAAACTGTGAAAACAAAAATAAATCCTGCAAATCCTGTTAATCCTGTCAAAAAAGAAAAGTCTCTTGCCGAAAAGACGATTGACGAGGTTTTATGCCATTTTGGAAGCGCTCTAAATAACGCTCGGCAACATTATCGGGCATTTGTGGAAAAAGGAATAAAGCAGGGCAGGCGGCCGGAATTGCAAGGAGGAGGTCTTGTTCGCAGCAGCGGGGGTGACAAGGCAGGGTTGTTGGGGTTGAAAAAGGAAAACAGAGAAAAATCTGATCAAAGAATACTCGGTAGCGGTAGTTTTGTCAGCACAACACTTCAACAATCCGAGAGAATACTTGAAAAGAAATATAAGCCCAAACAAACCATTGATGATTTGATAGCTGTGGTAGCCGACAAAGTTGGAATCTCTCCGGAATTGATTTGCTCACGAAGTAGACAAAGAAAACCATCTGAAGCAAGAGCTATTTTTTCCTACTTGGCTGTTGAGGAAACAGGGTACCCGGCAGCCGATGTGGCAAGGTTTTTGGGTGTTAAACGAATGAGCGTTCACGAGGCCGTAATAAGGGGTAAGACACTATGTGCCGAGTACGCCCTTCTGGGGGCAGAAACGTGAATAACCTTACAAACCTGCCAGCGTCCCCCAGCGCCTATATGCCAGATCTCACTGTTTTTTTTAAAAATCATTGAAAGGAAGATGGAATATGATTTACACAATAAAAAAGATTATTAAGAAGTTCTTAAAACTCAGGACTCCTCCAGAGGGTGCTTTTCTTTCGTATCATTATCAGCGTCACAACCAACGGCGGCTAGAACATCTTGCCAGCTTGGGATTGAACATTGCTGGCTCTACCGTGTTGGAAGTAGGAGCTGGCATCGGGGACCATACAAGCTTTTTTATAGATCGGGGTTGCCAAGTCGTTAGCAGCGATGCGAGACAGGAAAATATAAAAATATTGCGTTCCCGATACCCTGATGTAAGGGTGTTGCATATAGACTTAAATAACCCTCCTGAAACATTTGATGAGGTATTTGACATCGTTTACTGTTATGGATTGCTGTATCATCTCAAAAATCCAGATAGAGGTATAGAATTCATGTCCCGTTGTTGCCGAAAAATGCTTTTCCTGGAGACTTGTGTTTCGTTTGGCGACGGAGATTCGCTTAATCCATGTACTGAGGATGCATTAAATCCAACTCAAAGTATATCAGGGGGGGGGTGTCGACCTACTAGAAGATGGGTGTATAACTATCTTAAGAAATACTTTAAATCCGTTTACCTGCCAATCACCCAGCCTAATCACGAAGAATTTCCTGTAGATTGGACTTTACCTCAACCTAATACCTCAATTTTGGCAAGAGCAGTGTTTATTGCATCGAGGGACAAAATCATTAATAAACTGTTGATAGAGGAGATTCCAATAAAACAGAGCAGACATTAACTCAGGAGGCATTATATAGTGAGTAATATTAATTTAGTCAACTTATTTCAAAAAGCCACTTTTTTTTCCAAGGGGACGCGATTTGAGAAACTAAGGAAAGTCCCAACAAAACTACTTTACTCGAAAATCTTAGAGGTGATTACAAAGCTGGATAAAAAAGCAATTAGGATTAGAGCCAAAACTTTTTGGGATGAGGATATGCTTGTAGCTATTCCGGAAAGAGTTTCATTAAGTATATATCGTTACGGATTTTTTGAGGAAGATTTAACAAAGATGATTTTGGAGTATTTGAAGCCTGGTATGACATTTTTCGATATAGGTGCACATTTTGGATATTTCACTTTGCTTAGTTCCGCTCTTGTCGGCAATTCAGGACGAACTCATTCTTTTGAGCCTACACCCAGCACATTCAATATATTAAAAGCTAATGTTTCAAATAAGGACAATGTAATTACAAACAATAACGCTGTGTTTTCTATGAGAAAAAGAGTTTTTATAAATGATTATGGCATTAAATATTCTGCGTTTAATTCCCTATACGATGCGAGATTACCGAAGGATGTTCTTGCAAAACTAAAAGTAAGAAAATATGAAGTTGAAAGTATTTCTATTGATGATTATGTGGAGAATAATGCAATTACACCTGATTTTATTAAAATAGATGCAGAAAGTTCAGAATTTGAAATTATTCTCGGTATGGAGAAAACTATTAATAAGTTTCACCCGATTATTACGATTGAAGTTGGAGATATGTGTGTGGAAGGTGTTCCCACAACTAAAGAACTTATAAATTTTCTTATAAACAGAGGCTATAAACCTTACGAATTTAAAGAGGGTGAAATTTTACAACATACTCCTAAGAATGAGCAATATAAGTATAACAATATACTTTTTTTACCAAACAAGCCATGTCAAAACGCCAGATCCTCATAAACGCAACCATGTCAGTAACGCAGATTGTAGTGATTAGCGTGGTACTATTTGTACTCTACAAATTTCTATTAAACACAATAGGTGTCGCGCAGTTGGGAATCTGGTCGCTTGTACTGGCAACGACATCGGTAACTCAAATTGCAAATTTTGGGCTTTCAGGTAGTGTTGTAAAATTTGTGGCAAAATATGTTGCCCGTGGCGAAGATGAAAATATCTCAGGCGTAGTTCAAACCGCAGCTCTTTCTGTAGCCGCATTTGGAGGTTGCGTTTTACTAATTGGCTATCCTATTGCCAAGTGGGTGCTTGGATTGGTCATTGAAAATCAACACCTTCCACTTGCATTGTCTGTTTTACCTTATGCCTTTTTAGCATTATGGAGTATGATGATTACCGGTATATTCCAAGCAGGCCTTGATGGATATCAGCGCATTGACCTCCGGAGCCTTCTTTTAATGGGCGGAGCAATCCTTCATTTGCTACTATGTTTCGTGTTTGCCCCGATATATGGACTTATTGGTGTAGCCTATGCCAGAGTACTGGTTAATGTGTTAATACTTATTAGCAGCTGGCTTTTACTAAAAAGATGTCTCCCAGTACTTCCTGTTTTTCCTTACAGGTGGAACAAAGGCCTGTTGAGGGAAATCATAGATTATGGTATAAACTTTCAGATTATATCAATAACCGCTATGTTGTATGATCCAGTTACAAAAGCACTTCTTAGCAAATTTGGTGGGTTGTCCATGGTTGGATATTATGAGATGGCGAGCAGAATGGTTCAACAGTTTCGCGCGCTTATCATATCGGCCAATCAAGTCCTTGTTCCTGCTATTGCGGATTTACATGAAAGGAATCAAAAACTTATTCAGGGCATTTATAAGGCATCCTATCGTTTGATTTTTTATATTGTACTGCCATTTCTTTCAATTATTATTGTACTTACGCCACTAATTTCTGAAATATGGATCGGTCATTATGAGAGCATATTTGTTTTTTTTGCTATATTACTTGCTGTCGGTTGGTTTTTAAATATATTAGCAGGCCCAGCATATTTTGCCAACTTAGGTACTGGTGATCTCCGCTGGAATACAGTGAGCCACGTGACAACAGCCGTGCTTAATGGGGGGCTGGGCTTGCTGTTTGGCATATATTATGGAGGTACGGGGGTTGTGATCGCTTTTGTATTTTCATTAGTTGCAGGAAGTCTTATCATACCTATATCTTATCACATCAAGTATAAGATTCCATTAAGAGAACTATTCCCAAGAGAAAGCATCATGGTAGGGTTAACGAGTGGAACAGGGATATTAGTTACCATGCTCCTGTATTATCAATTTCGCGCGTCGTGGTGCATTATGGCAGTGGCCAGCTTGGTTATACTGACATTTTCTTCTATCATATTTATTCCAATCTGGGTACATCCAATGCGAAAGCGCCTGACGGGATGGATCAATTATGAATTGTTAAATAAAAGGTAATCGGTGAACAGGTTAACGTATAGAGAGAGTCATTCCCCTCATTTTCACTATGTTGCCCCGGCAGGAGGATTGTTTGGGGACGCTATTATTCTCTTGATTTCCACTCTGACTTTCGTGGAATTCAGTCTGATAGGGAGAATATTCCTTCCCGAAATCATCTTGATCGTGATTCTGCCTTTCCTGCTTTTCTTTAAAGGGTGGATGCTCAGGGAACCTTTGCCAAAAAAACTGCTCTTCTTAGGTGTGCTCTGGTTGTTTGCAC
>DATKWZ010000017.1 GCA_035529315.1 Anaerolineae bacterium | reverse complement strand
AACGAATCTTATTTTCATATCTATTATGGCTTTTGGCACTATTACCGCACAGATAATACTTAAAAAAGGTCTTCTATTATTGGGAGGGGTGTATTTTTCATCCGGGGTCATGGTTGAAATCTTCAGAATAATTCGTTCCCCCTATGTTATGGGCGCACTTTTATTTCAAGGAATAATTGCTTTGTTTTGGATTTATGTCCTTTCAAGAACGCAACTCGTATATCTGTTCACAATGTCAGGAGCATTCTTTTACATATTACTGGCGATGGCGAGCTGGATAGTTTTGGGTGAAAGGTTATCTCTTATTCAATGGTTGGGCGTGTTTATGATAAGTCTTGGAGTCGTTTTTTTTAACTACCAGGCCATAGTGAAATAGGGGGCGGATTGAGACCTTTGAAAAAGCAAGCCATTATTATTATACCCGCCTACAATGAAGAAAAAAATATTGCGGGCGTGATAAATGGGATAAAAAATGTTATACATGATGCCAATATCCTGGTCGTAAATGACGGGGGAGAGGACCGAACAGAAGAGATCGCACGGGAACTGGGAGTGCGCGTGATTAGCCTTCCTTATAATATGGGTTATGGTTCTGCGCTTCAAACCGGTTTCAAATTCGCATTAAAGAAAGGATACGAATATGCGGTACAAATAGATGCGGACGGACAGCATGATCCTGAAGATATCCCAAAGTTATTGGATGAGGTATTCAAGAATAAGGCTGATGTAATTATAGGCTCTCGGTTTTTAAACAAAGGAAACTATAAGGCTCCTTTCACAAGAAGGGTCGGAATGCTTTTTTTTGCCAAGTTGACTTCACTTATAATTGGCAAAAAGATTACAGATCCCACTTCAGGGTATCAGGCTATTAATAAACATGGACTTAAATTTTATGCGGGAGAATATTATCCGGTTGATTTCCCGGACGCTGATGTAATAATAATGCTGCACAGGGCTGGATTAAAAATAAAGGAGATTCCAGTAACCATGTATCAGGGCGTGCGGGGGAAATCAATGCATTCTGGATTAAAACCCGTATATTACATATTTAAAATGTTTCTTTCTATTTTTGTTACATTACTGAGAAAAGCGGAGAGCGATAGGGATTAGAAGGTGAGAAGGTAAGAGGGTGAGAAGAAAAAAAGATAAACATCGAACGTCGAACGTCCAAGATCGAATGATGAATGATGATATTGTTTCGTTTGAACCAATACAATGCAGCGCTGGGAACTAAAATTATGCCTATAAGACAAAAGATATTCGCGTTAATCGCAGCTATTGCCCTATGTATTTTCATAGTGGAGATGGTTCGCAGAAAAAAATTGCGGGAAGAATATTCCTGGTTGTGGCTTATTACCAGCTTGGGCATAATTATCTTAGTCATTTGGTATGACCTTTTAGTCTTTATTACCAGGATGATCGGCGCTGCACTGCCCACCACCACCCTTTTTGTTTTCGGCCTCCTTTTTCTCCTTTTGATTGCTCTCCATTATTCCGTCAAGATTTCATCATTGACCGATCAGGTAAGGAATCTGGCACAGAAAATTGCTATTTTGCAGTCGGAATTAGATGAACAGAAAGAAACATCACAAAGCCTCGAAAGTACGAAAGAAATAGATATTCAGCCACAGATTCACACAGATGAACGCAGATAGGTTTTTCTCGTTCCCACTCTGGAGCATGGGAACTATGCATAATTATTGTAGAATTGAAAGCGGTGAAAGAGCTTGCAGATATACATTTTGCTCAAATTCGATCTTATCTCAAGGCTACCAGCTTGAAGGTAGGTCTATCACTTAATTTCGCAAAACCCACTTTAGAGATAAAAAGAGTGGTTAACTGATTTTTACATAGCTGATTTTCGTGTTTTCGCACTTTCGTGTTTTCGTGATTAATTTCTTGCTCATAAAAAGGAGATTCCGCACATGGTCGGTTTGTCAAATATTCATAAACATCTTCTTGCAATTTTTTTGATTTCCGCCATAGCAACTATTATTTACTCTAACAGCTTTGACTGTACCTTTCACTTTGATGATCAGCTTGCTATTGTTGAAAACTACACTATCCATAGATTTGACTTAAAGGAAATTTTTTATTCCTCTAGTCGTCCCATATTAGACATTACATTGGCGATTAATTATTATTTCGGCAAGCTCAATGTCTTTGGCTACCACCTGGTCAACCTGCTGCTCCACATCTCAAACGGCATTATGCTCTATTTTATCCTTTTTCAAACAGCCAACCTCTCCTCGCTTAAAGAAAAATACGGGCAGAGGGCTTACAGGATTGCCCTTTACGCCTCCATGGTCTTTATTGCGCATCCTATTCAGACCCAGGCTGTTACGTACATTATAAGCCGTTCTTCAGTCCTGGCCACAACCTTTTATCTTTTGACTATTCTCCTTTTTATTAGAGCCTTCCAGGAAAGCTCAAAGCTCAAAGCTCAAAGCTCAAAGGTTGAAAGCCCGAAACCAGAAACCCGTAATTCAAAATTCAAAATTCAAAATTCAAAATTTTACTTAGCCGGTGCTTTTTTCTCCTCGTGTCTTGGGATGGGGACAAAACAGATAGTTGCCACCCTTCCTCTGATGCTCTTGATCTATGATTTTTACTTTATATCGGATGGGAATTGGAAGATACTGAAAGGCCGCTACAAGGTACATCTGGCCATGTTTTCAACCATGGCTGTAACCATTTATCTGAGTGCATCCGGGCTGCAAAAGTTTGTTTCATTTGATTATGCCAAAGGGGTAGAAATGCCTTTTGGTGAACCTGTCACCTCTTTTCAGTATTTTATGACACAGCTTCATGTTATTCCATACTATATCAGGCTGTTATTTATTCCCACAAATCTCAACCTGGACTATGACTGGCCCATTACCCAGAGTATTGACTTTCCAACCATTATGTTTTTCATACTCCTTGTTGTCATAATAGTCTTTGCTGTATGGGCATATCGCAGGGCAAGACTTCTTTCTTTCGGCATTATCTGGTTTTTTGTCACCCTGTCGGTTACATCCAGCTTTATAGTAATCTACGATGTTATTTTTGAACACCGGCTCTATCTTCCGTCTATAGGATTTGCTTTATGCATTGCGATTATGATCAGCAGAATATCTATGTTAAAATTTGGGCGAACTGGACAGAATTAAGCATTTATGGAAAATGAGAAATGAATCTGACAAGATACGTTGAGGTTGCTGTGTTGATGGGGTTTGTTATGGTATCTGGTACCGCTGCACACCAGCGTAACATTGTATGGAAGGATGGTCTTTCCCTCTGGTCGGATGTGGTTCAAAAATCTCCCAACAAGACCAGACCCTATAGCAACCTTGCCATCGCCTATAGAAGTAGGGGCTTGATTGATAAGGCTATTGCGTTTTGCAAAAGAGGTATTTCCCTATATCCGGATGTAGCCGAACCCCATGTCAATTTGGGGGTTTGTTTTCTTGACAAGGGCTGGACAGATAAGGCTGTCTTTGAATTTCAACAAGCCATCAGAATCAAGGCAGATTTCGCCCGTGCCCATTCCAACCTGGGGTTGGCTTATTCCATGCTGGGGCAACTTGACCTGGCCATTGCGGAACAGAAGCAGGCGTTGAAGAGCAACCCTTGCTTTGTCGATGCTCACAACAATCTGGGTGTCTGCTATTTTGACAAAGGAAGGATAGACAAGGCCATTTCCCATTTTCAACACGCCATACAGATTGATCCCAATCATGTGGATGCTCATTACAATTTGGGATTAGCATATGGATCAAAAGGGAAACATGATATGGCTTTCAGAGAGATGAAAATTGCCAAGAGGCTTAGTTCAAGCCAACAATGGAAAAAGATTACTGGGGGGATAAAGGGAGAAAAGGGATCAGTTCCTGCTCATCCGTAGAGCAGGGAGTGGAGAGAGCGAAGAGCATAGAGCGGTTTGATTGGTTTTAAAGCGATAAAACAGATATAACGAACTGCGCCTAAACAAAGACAACCAATGAAACCAATAAAACTGAAATTATTTGTTGAATTACTTGTAGCCGCAAGCCTGGTGCTGGTCTTCGGCCCCATTACCCATCAACGAAATTTCGCCTGGAAAGACAACGTGTCCCTCTGGCGCGATGCGGTCATGAAATCTCCCAATAAGTACAGACCTCGCCACAACCTGGGATTAGCCTATTCTCACACAGAACAATACGATCTTGCACTGGAAGAATATGGGAAGGCGCTGAGGGTTATGCCTGCCTCGTCCAAGACCCATGTGAACATGGGCAGTGTTCATGAAAAGATGGGGCAAAATGAATTGGCCATAGCCAAGTACAAAAAAGCGCTGGAAATCGACCCCTGTGATTACAAGGCATATACCGGGTTGGGAGAAATATACAACAAGAAGGGGTTTGTTGATATGGCGGTTAGTATGTACAAGCAGGCAATAAAGATAAATCCGCTTTACCTTAATGCCCGAAAGGCCATTGGAAATGCATACGTGGATCAAGGGTTCACAAACTTAGCCGTAAAAGAGTACATAGCAATCTTGCAAATAGACCCTGACAATGCCTCGGTTCATTATAATCTCGGTATTGCTTATGACGAAATGAGACAACTGGAAAAGGCCATTATCCAATACCAAAAGGCTATCGCTATTAAACCTGAATATCCTGAAGCGTTGTCCAATCTGGGCATCATATACGGCAAAATGGGATTACTTGACCAGTCAATTCAACAGTTGCGCATGTCTTTGGATATTAGTCCCCGTGATCCGATAACCATGTTTAACCTGGCGCTGGCTTATGAGCAAAGAGCTGAGAGCGAAGAGCAAAGAGCGAGGAGCAAAGAGCTGAGAGTTAAGGCTGTTCGGACGTACGAAAAGGTTCTCAAACTTGATCCCCAGAATGTCCAGGCCAGGGAGAGGATTCGTAAGCTGAGAGCCAAGAGGTGAGAGCGGAGAGTTAAAGAAAACCGGAGTATATGAAACAAATTAGACTAAATTTATATATTGAATTTCTGGTGGTGGCAGGCCTGGTTGTGGTATGTGGCATTGCCGCCTTTCAGCGTAATTTTATCTGGCAAGATGATCTTACATTATGGCAAGATGTGGTCGAAAAATCTCCTGATAAAGCAAGGGGTTATAACGCAATCGGCATGCATTACTATAAAAGGCAAAAACCCGATAAGGCAATACCATTTTTTAAGCAAAGTCTTTTTCTGCGGCCAGAGTATGGAATCGGCCACAACAACCTCGGGCTCTGCTTTCTGGCAAAGGGGCGGATAGATCAAGCAATAGAGGAGTTCAAGCGGGCAATAAAGACCAAGCCCCTCAATGGCATGTGGCACGTTAACCTGGGCATTGCCTATTGGAAAAAGGGATTGCATGAACTAGCTAACAAAGAGATAGGGCTCGGGAAAGCATTGAGAAGAAGGTATAAACAAGGATAGTAGAGCGCGGCGAATTCGATGCGCGGTAGTCGGTTGAGCCGGTTTCATCAGTGCGATTTGTCCTGGGAGATCATGCTACGGCAGTAAGCAAGCATCCGGCCGGCCATCGAATTATCTGGATCTAATCTCAACACGGCCTCAAAGTGCTGTATCGCCTCTTTATATTTTTTCATCTGCATACAGGCAAAACCCAGCCCGCTATGAGCTGCGGCCAGTTCAGGTTTTCTTTTAAGCGCTTCCTTATACGCCTGGACTGCCTGCGGAAACATCCCAGTGACAGCATAGGCTTCCCCAAGCCTTACATAGCCTGCCACAAAATTCGGCTTTGTTTCAACGGCCATCCTGTATTGTCTTAACGCATCCTCGACTCTGCCGTCCTTTTGATACATATCTCCGAGGTTGCTCCGTGCCTCCCAGAAGCTTGGAAATATGTCTAAGCATTCCTGGTACTTATTGATTGCACGCTTGTTTAAGCCAAGGGTGGCGTACAGGTTTGCCAACTGAAATTGTGCCACAGGAAGATCCGTCATGCCAAACAGGTTCTTTGGAGGTATGCCTGGTGCATCCTTGTCTTGCGTTGTGTCAAACCTGACCTGAAACTTTTTAATGATTTCCCGGTTTTTCTCGACATTTTTGACAAAGACAACAGCCATTTCATCATAGTAGATCAGAACCCAGTCCTTGTTGAAATAGAGCATCCTGGTCAGAGGGGCAATATTTGGAGACCTGCCATGACCGAGCAATACATAATTTATTTGATATTTTTCCGAAATTTTCGGCCATAGTTGAGGGACATAATAATGAGACAGAAAGCGATCAGGCAAATCGAACCTTCCGTCTAAAAAGACCAGGCGCTCAGGGAAACAACGCCAGGTGAAATAGTGACCTGTGGCAGGGTTGTTGAAAATGTTTCCAGTGATGTTGTTTTCCTGTATGAAATCAATCGCTTTTTTGGGATAAGAGATGTTGGAAACCCCTAACCCGAACCTCGTATTGCTTCTGTCCCGGATATAGTATCTGTCAGAAGCCGCGTCATAAATTAAAAGAATCATCACCAGAACCAGACCCACGGACAAGACGGCCCGCACATGATTCATGGGCAGTTTCCTGGCCCGCAGGAATTCTTCAATGGAAGATTTGTAAAAAGAGCCAAGATTCAGGAACGTGATCGGAGCGGCCATCAGTGCAAAGGCACATATATTCCGCCTTGCCTGGACAGAGATATAGAGGAACCCGGCATAGATCAAAAGGTGGATGATGTTGATCCGCCTGAAGTTCAACAAAAAGGACGCGGCAGATACCACCACCAATACTTTATAGTAGAATATCGCCTGCCAGGAAAAGAGCGTATCCGCTAAAAATGGTGATATCAGCTCATTTACGATAAGAGGGCCGCCCCTGCCGCTGGCGCCCTTTAGTCCGGCGAACATTTCAAATGGAAGTTGCAGAATCTCATGAGGATATGGTGTGATCAGGGTAGATGCAGTCAAAACGAGCCCTGCGAGCAACAGCCGGGTATAGTCTCTTCCCTGCACAGAGGTCTCGCCCCTCCAGTCAAACGACAGGGGCGCTTTCCACAAGATCGCTTCACCCAAAAGGAATGCCCATACCAGGAAAAGACCCAGCACCCAGAACCCGTGCATGTTTGCCCAGAGGATCTGAAGGGGGATCAGGAGATAAATGCTCCTGCCCTTGCGGTTGTGGTATTGATGAAGGATGAAAAAATAGAGACAGAGAAACAGGTAGCTTGCAAGCTCCGGCCGGACAATAAACCGTGCGTTTGCCGCCATGGCGCCCAAAACAAGACAAAACGCCGGCAGGATGTACCCATCCTCCTTTTTCCTCATGTTAATCAACAAGCAAAACGCGGCGATCAGTACCGACATTTTGAACGCAACAAGCCCGCTGATCCCGGAAACACGGTGTATAAGATAGATGAGAACCTGAAATAGCCAGTATGGATCAAAACTCGGACGATCAACGGCAATGTAGGAAAAGGTATTGGTTTGTGGTATCTTAAAATTGTCAAGGATGAATTGGCCGCACCTCAGATGGTACCAGATATCGAGGTTTGAAATATCGTGTGCCGAATAGGCGGCAACCACGGCAAAAAAGAGAAAAACGTATGTTTTTTGAAGGCTCTTAATCATGGGGGGGGTCTTTACATAAAAGATGAACGTCCAACATCGAACATTGAACGTCGAATGTCGAATGTCGAATAAAAAAACAAACACCAAATGAGAAACAAAAGTTCAGGGTTCATTTTTTTTAGTTCCTCCTGGGCAAAAACAACTTAGCGCTTCTTATGGGGGGGTAAACTATTACCTATCAGAAAATGACCCATATAGAAATAAAAAAGGGCATCCTCCCTGGAGGAGAATGCCCTTTATAAAGGTTTCTGTCAAGCGATCACGATGCCGACGGCATCGTGATCAAGGACAATCGGTTAACGCTGCTTGTCATGACACCCGAGGCAACCGTTAACAGAGCTGCCGTCGGCGCATTGATCAGCGTAAGCAAATCTCAGGATGTCGGCATTTGCCGAGCCATGAGCCCGGTGGCAGGAAAGACAGGTAACATACATGTTGTCATCAGCTGGCGCTACAGCATTCACTGTGCCGACCGGATTAGATTTCCAATCAAGGAAAGTATAATTCGTAAGGGTTTGAATTTCCCAGGTGGTAGGAATAAGCGCATCTGTTGGATGCCTTACCCACGCGCTGTTATATACGCCGGTATTACCGGAACCCGCATTGCCGTGGAAATCTCCGTGGCATTTGCCGCAGAACCTGCTGATAGAACCGCCATCAGCATCGGCGGTGGCGCTGTAATAGTTACGTGGGTCGTCTGCTGATGGAGCACTATTCAAAGCCTTTTCATAATCGGAAGCTCCTGTCCCAATGACTGCGGTCTGGTATATTTGAAGCATACGATAGCCGGTGTAGCCGCCTTTAAGAGTATTTGCGTGATGGCCACCGGCAATCGCCTTTGCCGGGTCCGTGTCGGTTTCGTTCCCGTGACAGCCGCTATTACCTGCACATTTCAAGCCGTTGCTTTCCACGTACCAATCGGTGCTGTTAACGTAACCAGCAGAATTATACCCTGCCGGCTCTACTGTGCTGCCTATGCTGTGTTCAGTATTACCGTGGTTATCAGTCTGTCCGCTGGTAGCAGTGAAGTACCCTCCGGCTAATTGGACGGTATCGCCGGAACTACTGGTTTTAACACGAGGATAACCCCCTTCCAGAGGGTCGGCCGTGCTTGTTTCATGACACCCCCCGCATGTGCCGCGGGTCAACGAGCCGTAAGCAGCATCTCCGGCAGTTGTGCCTGTAGCCATGACAGCGCCACCCTGGCTGTTGTGCATGGTATGGCAATCCACGCAGGGGCCGCTTACCGATGCATAACCTGGCCCGCAAAAGAGAGCAACCATTGCGATACATGCTGTCATAATCGTCAGAGTTAATATTTTTTTCTTCATGACTATACCTCCTTTTTCGGAGCTTAAGACTTTTGAGTTTTAAGATATCAGCTTTAGAAACATCCACTAAAATTTATTTTAATAAAAATATCGTAATGTTTCTGACAAGTCAATCAAAAAGTACAATTTGTTTTGCTTTAGTTGATCTTTCTGAACTGCTGGTTATTTTCCATTTAATAATATTGAGTTGCAATTAATGTGCCATATCAGAGAGC